>JACDEQ010000219.1 GCA_013816225.1 Armatimonadota bacterium
CACGGATTCGCGGATGCGATGTTATGGCATCAGAAGCCAATGACCGAGAGGTCACGAATTGCCGTCGGCTCGCTACTCGCCCAACACTTTTTTGACAAAGGGATCAGACCTTCTCCGCGTGCTCCAGGGTAGCCCGCGGTACTCAGGAGAATGGACCCATGTAATTCGGCCGGCCGGGCCGACTAGAACCCGAAGTACGACGTAAGCCTTCATTCCGATTCCGGTAGATTTCCGCTGAATCCGACGCCGCCCGGCATCCATCGCAAGTGCGCGACGGCCAATCAATGCGACTTGTGTTCGATATTGGGACCGACGCGTTCACCTCGAATCTCGCCGCCGATCAAAAGCGCAATAAACGTAATCGCTCCCAACGCGCAGCAAGCTATGAAAATCCAGAAGCCGCGACTTGGGGCAGGAGTGTCTTTCTGCTTTTTTGCCATTTTTTTTGCATTTACCTGCGCGCAGGGCGTGGTGCGCCGCGCATTCGTCGTGAGGTCAAAGGCGTCATCGCCTCCCTGCTTTGGTTTTGATCAGTGGAGTACCCGGTGGGTTGAGTCCAATACTGCGCTCCCATCTGCGTAATGGAGAACATGTATGGGGGCTGCGGCAATTGAGAAATTGTCGGGTCCGTTTCCGCAAAAAAGAGGGCAGCCGTAGCTACCCTCTTTAAACCTCAATTTTTATCCTTCGATAATATAGACGATTTCATGGGTTTGCGGACGCACGATGATATATCTGCCGCGGACCAAGATGAATTCGTAACCACGCCACTGCGGGTAAATTGTAATGATGCGGCTCGGAAGGGGATAGAACTGCACGGTGGCCGGAATGGTGGCTCCGATGGAAATGTTGAAGTTCACATTAGTAACTTCGGTTACCTTCTCCTGCTTGATGGCAGAAGAAATCTCTGTTCGCTTCTCGGGCGGGGGTGCAGCGTCCGCTCCCTTTGCATCGGCAGCCGCTGGCTTGGCGTCGCCAGCTTTGGTGTCGGTTGAAGGTGCAGTTCCAGCTTTCTGATCAGCGGCAGCGGGCTTTGAATCGGTCGTTGGTGTCTTGGTTTCTGCCGCGCCCTTTGGCGCATCGGTCTTCATCTCTCCTGCCTTGGGTGCCATCTTGTCGCCTGGGGCAGCCTTCATGCCCGCAGCCGGAGCGTCCTTGGTTGGAGCAGACTTTTCAGCGGGGGCCATTTTTTCAGCGGGCGCGGCCGAAGGGGACGATTGCGCCGGGGCCGGGGCCGCTGTGCTACCGCCCGGGCTAGTACCTTGAGCGAAGGCCAGTCCGCTGCTCGCTATCAGGAGAGCTGTCGAAATTAAATAGATATTCCTCATGGAGATGTTCCTTGTTAGCCCCGTTTGAAAACCCGTTCGACCCTGCTGAGTTCCCTGATCGCAAGAACACAAGGAACAGAAGGGGACTGCGAGCATTGACGAGGCGACACCGCATTGCCCATGTAGTGTCAGCTCCTCACTAACCGAACCCTGTCGGCTTCGCCGGCGGGGTTCAGTTTTGAATGAGGCATCTCCTCAATTTAGGCGCGCGACCCGGGGCTTCTGTCCATATTTCGAACGACAGTCCGAACCCGACCGTTCCTTCAGCGTTGGTTAGTCACAACCCGGAAGGAGTGCAGCAATGGCTGAAAAGAAAACTGAGTCGCTAACATCTGTTCATGTTGAGAAACACGGTGGCTCGGAGGCAAAGGCCACGGTGAACAAGGATGGCCAGAAGAAGTCCGGGGAAGGGGCAACCGCCGAGGAAGCCCTGTCTAATGCATCCAAGACGTCCAAGAACTAAGCGAAGGTGGGCGCAGTGTTCGTTGGCACTCATTAGGATAAAGGGGCCGTCGGGTTTTGGGCGGACCTGTTTTCTCACACCTATCGCACCCTATAACGAATCCCGTAACGGTCGGCACAAGCTTTAGCGGTTGTGCGCTCGACAGACGTCATTTGGGCCATTATCGCAGCGGGAACGTCGTACACCCTCGTCTTATCGACGTCGGATATCTGCATACCGCCGAAATGGGCCGCAAGGAGGACTGCGCAACTTGTCATTTTTGTTATTCCTGTTTGCGATGACAAACAGCGGCCCCATCCTGGGGAAGGCGTAAGACGGGACCGCCGGCCGGCATCAATGCGTGCGGCGCACCTGCCGACTGAAGAAGTACGGACGCTTGAGCAGAACATTTCATCCGCGGAAATTAACTTGTCGTCACGTTCCTTGTCGCTATTAGCCTTAGCTAAACAGCGGCCCCATCGTGGGGCGACCACGAACTATGGGACCGTTGGCCGGCGCGGTGCAGGGTGTGCACCTACCGACGCTGGGAGATACGGAAATGGCAGCGAGGAGTTCTCGACGTGCAGATTAAGTTTTAGTCATCAAAGCTGCGCAACGAAGCCGAGGAAAATGTACCGGAATCCGTCATTTGATGCTCGAGAGCTGGAATGAGCCGCGCGCTATGGCTTGAATTGTCGGGCGCGCGGTAGCTCAAGGGGACGACGGCGACACTGTCATCGGCCTGCCAATCGTCGTTGGTAGCGGCCGCCACCGCCGGAAGCAGCGACGATATGATCGCGAGCGACGAGACCCGGCCAGCGTACACATCCGTCGCTAGATGGATGCAGTGCCATGGCCGCAGTGCTCTGCGAGGCCAGCCTGTAAATCGGCCTGGGGTTGCGACGCCGATCGGCGCCGTAAGTCCTTGATTCTTCTAAAATCGGAGGGGGAAATCGTGAGCGCCGATCCACACAAGTCGGCACTATCTCCTCTAACGGCAACACCGAAATCGGCAAGTTCCTTGCCGACGCGATGAAGAAGGTCGGCAACGAGGGCGTCATCACGGTTGAGGAAGCCAAGTCGCTCGAGACAGAGCTTGAAGTTGTCGAAGGCATGCAGTTCGACCGCGGCTACATTTCGCCCTACTTCGTCACCAACGCCGACAAGATGCGGGTTAAAATGGAAGATGCCTACGTTCTCATCAATGAAAAGAAGCTTTCTCAGTTAAATGAATTGCTTCCGCTGCTTGAGGCCGTGGTGCAGAGCGGCAAGCCGCTCGTTATCATCGCTGAAGACGTCGAAGGCGAAGCTCTTGCCACCCTCGTCGTCAACCGCCTGCGTGGTGGCCTCAAAGTCGCTGCTGTAAAGGCGCCGGGCTTTGGCGATCGCCGCAAGGCGATGCTGCAGGATATCGCGGTGTTGACCGGGGGTCAGGCGATCTCGGAAGATCTCGGCATCAAGATGGAGAACGTCACGCTTGCCATGCAAGGTCGCGCCAAGAAGGTGATGATCGACAAGGAGAACACCACGATCGTTAGCGGCGCAGGCAAGAAGACGGACATCGAAGCCCGCGTGAACCAGATCAAGGCGCAGATTGACGAAACCACCTCGGACTACGATCGTGAGAAGCTTCAGGAACGTCTGGCCAAGCTCGCCAGCGGCGTTGCGGTTATCCGCGTCGGTGGCGCAACCGAGACCGAAGTGAAGGAGCGCAAGGATCGCGTCGATGACGCGATGCATGCAACCCGGGCGGCGGTGTCGCTCTTCTCCGCGCATCCCAGCAGCTTAAGGGACTCCGCACCAAGAACGACGATCAGAAAACCGGTGTCGAGATTGTCCGCAAGGCGCTGTCCTGGCCGGCACGACAAATCGCGATCAACGCAGGCGAAGACGGATCGGTGATCATCTGCAAGATCCTTGAAAAGGATCAGTATGCCTATGGTTTCGACTCGCAGACCGGCGAATACGTCAACCTGATCTCCAAGGGCACTCTCGATCCGACCAAGGTCGTTCGTGTAGCTATCCAGAACGCAGCTTCAGTCGCGGCTCTCCTAATCACCACCGAAGCCATGGTGGCCGAAGTGCCGAAGAAGAGCGCTGGCGGCGGCATGCCTCAGGGCGGCGGCGGAATGGGCGGCGGCATGGGCGGCATGGATTTCTAAGGCCAACCGTTTCAGGGATAACAACAAGAAGGGCCCGACAGCAATGCCGGGCCTTTTACCTTGGGATGCGTCCAACCACTTAGGATGACTCGGATCAATTTGGGACCAATTAATAGGGTTCGAGGCGCTATCGCTTTTTCTTCTTCCCAAAAATTTCGTTCCAGTTGTCCTTGTAGGCTTTGGATACTGGCTTCTGACCCTCCCCCATACCTCGCTTTTTTGGTGTAGCGTCCGGTTTGTTTTCAGTCTTGGCAGAAGATTCCG
>JACDEQ010000220.1 GCA_013816225.1 Armatimonadota bacterium
CTTCCCGATGATCTTCGTCGCGCAAAGGAACGGCTCCCCCCGCTCATCCGGGGAAGCCTCCGCGCCATCCAGGGGAGCGCTCTTCACCCAGGTCAAGAGCCTCGCGCCGCCGTACCCGGACGTGAAGGCGCTGATCGAGCAGGGCGGGTTCGAACTTCCGCCGGATGCGATCCGGGGCGCCGAGTGGACGCTGGCCGACCGGGAGACCCTCGCACGGCTGCGGAGGATGGAGCGGTCCGGCGTGCCCCTCGGCGAGTACGTGAAGGGCAAGATCTACCGCGGCATTCTGACGGGCTTCAACGAGGCGTTCGTGATCGACGGCAGGAAACGCGCCGAGCTGATCGCGGAAGACCCCAAGAGCGCCGAGATCATCAAGCCTCTCGCCGTCGGCGACGACGTGCGCAAATGGCGCATCCGCAAGCGCGATGTGTGGCTGATCGTGACCAAGATCGGCGTGGATATGGCCCGCTACCCGGCTGTGATGCGGCACCTGAAGCAATGGGAGGCGCAGCTTCGCGTCCGACAGGATCAGGGCCAGCACTGGTGGGAACTCCGCGCGTGCGCCTACTACGCCGAGTTCGATAAGCCCAAGATCGTGTACTCAGAAATCTCGAAGGAGCCACGGTTCACGCTTGACTTCGACAAGACATACCTTTCAAACACGGCGTACATCGCTGGAGCCGAAGATCGCTTCCTTCTTGGCGTCCTTAACTCGGCTTCGGCCTGGCAATACTTGGCAACGACCGCGTCCGTTCTTGGCGATGAGGAAAAAGGTGGGCGCATACGCGTGATTCGCCAATTCGCCCAGCGCATTCCCATCCCCCGTGCCTCCGACGCCGACCGCGCCGCGATCGAGGCCCTCGTCCAGCAAATCCTCGACCTCGGGGCCGCGGACCCTGACGCCGGCGTAAGCGAGCAGGAAGCCGAGATCGATACCCGCGTCGAGTTCCTCTACTTCCACCAGGATGAGGCACCGACGTACGACGTGTGGGTGGCCGAGAGGGAGGCGGAGAAGGGGACAGCGGTCGAAGAGGTCCGCCGATTCGTCGCAGCCGGGGAGAGCAGCAAGGTCGAGTTCAAGGAGACCCTGGAGGCGGGCGGGACGACGCCGGAGCACCGGGCGGCCGTCTTCCACAGCGTCCTCAAGACGATCTGCGCCTTCCTGAACTCGGGCGGCGGGACTGTGCTCATCGGCGTGCACGACAGCGGCGAGGTCATCGGCCTCGAGCGCGACGGCGCGGCTAACGCCAAGGGCTGGGATACCTTCCAGCAAAAGATCGCGAACGCGCTCCGCGCCCGCTTCAGCCCAGCCCCGTTCGACTCTGTCGAGGTCGAGCCCGTGGACATCGACCAAAAGCGAATCACCCGCGTCATCGTCCACGACGCACGGGGCCCGGTGACGCTCGACGGCAAGCTCTACATCCGGAACGTCAATGTCACGGTGGAGCTTTCCGCCGCCGAGGCCCTGCACTGGAAGAAGTGAGGAACTAACAGTCCCTGTTCGGCTGCATCGGTTCTTCGGCTCGAGCCGCCTGGTTTACCATCCAGCCCCACGCGCGGCTAAAACGCATGTACGAGACAAAATGGGAAGAGCGGGAGCGCAGGCGCAAATGATCGTCATTCCCGCTGGCTCAACCGGCCCCTGCGTCTATTGCAAGTTCCGTGCATGCGAAGGGTAACTTGCAGGCCAAGGCTTGAAGCTTGACGCGCCTTTCGATGGCGATCCATTCGATGCGTGAGTTTAGCCCGGGTCGCGTCAGCTCCCGCGATTTACGCTGAAGCGGCATCTAGATATCGGCGAACGGGTCAACCGTCTGGTGTGCTATGCTTTCCTGATCCTCGGAAGGGCTACATTCGGTAAGTATTTTCTCAAATAGAACCTGGTCTATTTCCCCTTCGAACTTCATCGCAAGCCGCCGGCAATATGTTGCAACGTCATCGTCAAGCAGTATTGACCTAATCTGGTAGTTGGACAGGCAGCCCCGGAGTATGGCCTCAGCGTCTTCGGGCAAGATAATGTCGATGCGGTGTAGTGCCTTTATAGCTGCATGCGTGTTGACAAAGCTAGCGCTGTCTAATAGTGCTCGAATACGTTCACGTTTCTCGAAATCGGAGGGTAGTTCGATGTCTGGCAGCGTAGTCCTAAAGAAGGACGTCAAGTTCTGGTATAGGTAAACGTTGGCAGACCGTCGATCTCGCCATTCCGAGCCAAGGAAAGGGTGTATGCGTTTAAAGTCAATCGCGGAAGAGAAGTCACGATCTTGCGATACTAGATGCAGATCCTCCATGTCGGGGACGACCTCGAGAAGCCATTCCCAGTGAATAGCATCGCCGATGGAGTTGCTCGGCTTTGGTGGGTTCCCACGCTCAACCCTGCGCCGTGCGCGGTCGAATATGTCTTCGGAAATATCAGACAGCTCAACGCTCCCGAAGTAATCGTTCAGCACTTTGTCTGCCCTCAAGTCGCGTAGCTCGATCTTGGCGCTGAGGCTCTTTTGCAATTCGGCATGCTGCGCAGAGTAGAGCTTCTGCAGGTTCCTTAATTCGCCGTATTCCTCGAAGGCCTCGCATATTGCCGGGAACCTGAGGTCGAGGTTTTGTTCCTTTAGCTTCTTAAGTGCCGCCCCAATTTTTGCTTCACGATTACGTAGTACTTCATCTCTCAATTGAGCATTGATGTATGGTGTAATCCTCCTTTGCTTCAGACCTTCGATAACATTGATTATCGTGTTCAAGTCATCGTCGGTGTATTCAAAGAACGACAACAACACATTTGCGTCAATAAAGACATGGAGCATCTTGTCGGTTTGCATGGATCCTCATTGAAGCATAACATGGCGACCCAGCATTAGCTGCGGGCGGTTGCAGTCAACTTTGTGTCAGGCATCTATCCATGATGGTCACAAAACGGGCCGGCCGGATGAAGTACGAGACGAAGGCCCTCCTCGCCCTCAACGCTCTGCGAAGGAACGCCAAGGAGCGGTAGCATCTCAACGCACCTTGTGCATGATGAAGGAGCAATCTATGACGAATGAGTTCAATCAGCAACAAGATATCGACGGCGACGGCAGAACCGTCCGCGACCTGCTTAGCAACCGAAAGTACTCGATCGACTATTACCAGCGCGAGTATCGCTGGCAAACCAAGCACATATTAGAGCTACTCGGCGATTTGTCCGACGTGTTTATTGACCGTTACGACGAGAAGCACGAGCGCTCGGAAATCGCCAATTACCGGCATTACTTTCTGGGCTCCGTTATTCTGAGCAGTAAGGAAAATACGAAGTTCATCGTCGATGGGCAGCAGAGGTTAACGACGCTGACACTGCTCCTCATATACCTCTGGCATCAGCTTGAAGATGACGATGATAAGCTACAGCTGTCGCCATTGATTTTCTCGCAGCAATTTGGAAAGAAATCCTACAATCTGCAGGTCGATGAGCGCGAAGCAATAATGGACGCCTTGTACTCTGGCAAATCGCTGCCGGATGTGAGCCAATCGGAATCAGTTACGAACATTTCGGAAAGGTACAAAGACTTTGTAGAACATTTTCCTGAAGAGCTAAAAGACAATGCTTTGCCGTTCTTTGTCGACTGGCTACTTGAGAACGTTCACTTGGTCGAGATAACCGCCTATTCCGACCGTGATGCATACACGATCTTCGAAACCATGAACGATCGTGGCTTGTCCCTCACGCCGGCCGACATGCTCAAGGGTTATCTTCTGGCGAGCATAATTGAACCCTCGGCTAGAACCAGAGCTAGTGACGTTTGGAAATCCAAGGTCGCGAAACTGCAAGAGCTGGGTAAGGAAGAGGACGCTGACGCCATCAAGTCTTGGCTGCGGAGTCAGTACGCGAACACGATTCGTGATCGAAAGCGCGGAGCTACGTCCGGGGATTTTGATCTAATCGGAACGGAGTTTCACCGCTGGGTGAAAAATAATGCTGACGATATCGGCCTGGTTCGTGGTGATCAGTTTTGTTCGTTCATCGAAAAAGATTTCGCGTTTTATTCGGAGTGGTATCGCCGTTTGCGACAAGCAGCTGATCGAATAACGCCGGAACTCGAATGCGTTTACTATAACGCACAGAACAACTTCACGCTTCAGTATCCTGTTCTGCTGGCTGCACTGAGAACAGTCGACGAAGAATCGCTCTGCATAAAGAAACTGCGCGTTATCGCCTCGTACATCG
>JACDEQ010000221.1 GCA_013816225.1 Armatimonadota bacterium
GTTCTGAAGGGCACCATTCGCGACCACGGAACGCTAAAGCGCCGACCGTTTCTTCGCTTTTTCGGATGCGAGAGGGATCTTTCGCTCGACTCGCCTGACGAGCCGCTGCCCGAACCCGTGGCAAGCGGCGCTGAGCCCTTCATGATCGTCGGCGCGATTGCGGGAGGCTAAGGCGGCAGGTTTAGCTAGGTCTGAGGATCGTCGTTCTCGGGCGCATCCGCAACGCTGCGGAACGGCTTTGGCAACGCCGCGATATGGATTTGCAACGCCGCGAAATGGTTTTGCAAGCTTGCGGAACGGTATTGCAAGCTTACGAAATGGTTCCGCCATCATCTCGCAGCTACGGCGTTATCTGCCAAACCGTTTGGTCGATCGCTGCGTACCAGTTGGGTGCGACGGAAACGACTTGGACCGACCTTGGGAAGGACCTGAGCCCTCCCTTCGTGGACAACGCGCACCGGTTTCTTCGGGCCCTCCCGAGGAGCGCCGCTACCATATACGATGGTGTCCAATCGACATAGCCGACTTGACAACGACGTCATTAAAGCGATGAACGCGATTGACCTCGTTTTTGCGGATGACGGCGAGGTTCGCGCGCGGTGGAAGGAATATCTCAAGCTTACAGAGCAAGATCTGAAGGTTGACTTGAATCTGAAAAACCTTGACAACAAGTACATCGAACTAATTCATGCGATGGCTTCAGTGCTCGGATTGGCAGGGAGAATCTCGCAGATCCAAGTATCCGAGGCGTACACCCCGCAGGTCGTCGGGAGGAACTTCGAGAGGTCCGAAGCATTGGCCGAGGGTCTGATAAATGTATTGAGCGGCGAAACCCCTCTGGCAGTCGTGCCCTTCCAAGAGCCCATGGATCCAGCAGTGCAGCCGCCCTTGCCAGAGTCTCCGGAAAACTCGGAAAACCCCGGTCATGCCCGAAGAGAAAGATGATCGAAACGGGCGGGCGACAACAACCATGAGAGAGAGGAATTCGTTCGTGTCTGGGCTTCGGTGGCTTGCCGCGGTGCCGGGTGGATTGGTTGCGGCGATTCTTGCGATGTTTCCTGCCCATTGGCTATTGATGCTTCTCTATTATCTCAAATCTCTGCCTTCAGATGATGCCTTCATGACAAAGGATGGCAGACCGGTCCCATTTTTCGGCATCCCGTTCGAAACGATGGAGCGCTGTGTTATGGCAACTCTTATTCCTATAGTTTTCATTTTTGTTGGAACGTGGATCGCTCCGGCCCGCAAATGGACTACAGCAGTCGTATTTGGAGTGCTTTGGATCCTTCTAATGACCGTCGTCATCACTTGGGCGGTCTCGACCGACCGATTCGTCTGGGAGTTCACGTTCACTACGTTTCTTGTGCTGGGGCTCAATGTTGCCGGCGTTATCTACGCTTTGCGGACCGCTTTCTCTGAGCATGGCCCAAGTGCCAGTGAAGCCACCTCGGCAGGCTAGGACATGTTTGACCTGTGTCGCTTTTTGGCCGCAACGTTTACCACGCTCATCAGCATGCATTTGGCATGCAACCTGGCGTGGCTGCTGGCGGCGGCCCGCTAGTCTGTTCGTTTTCAAGGGAGTGCTCTATATCGCAGCGGGAGGCGCCGCGTCTGGGGGTGCCCTTCTTTCCCGGCGAAAGGCCGACGATGAAGAGGAGTTTCGCCAGAACTAATTAACGAAGTTGACAAACAGCCATGAAGAAGACGAAGAGCCGCGGTGCTGGCTTCACGATTCACCCCCTCGACGAGGGCGCGTGGCCAGCATTTGCGCGGCTGGTCGAAGCGAACGGGGGCATTTGGGGCGGGTGCTGGTGCATCTCGTTCCATCTCGACCCGCTGGGCGGAAAGGGCCAGTGCAAGCCGTACCGCGAAACCAAGGAGCGGCTGGTGCGCGAGGGGCGGGCGCAGGCGGCGATGGTCTTCGAGGGCGAGACCGCGGTGGGATGGTGCCAGTTCGGGCCACCCCACGAGCTGCGGAACATCAAGCACCGCAAGCAGTATGAGCTGGAGCAGGGCGGGCTGCCGGATTGGCGGATCACGTGCTTCTTCGTGGGCAAGGGCTATCGAAAGCGCGGGGTCGCGAACCTGGCTCTGGCTGGTGCTCTGGATGAGATCGCCCGGCTGGGGGGTGGCGTGGTGGAGGCATATCCGGAGGACGTCGAAGGGCGCAAGACGTCATCCTCGTTCTTGCACGGTGGGACTTTGGCGATGTTCGAGCGCGAAGGGTTTGCGCGAGTGCGGCGCCTAGGCATGCACCACTGGGTGGTGACGCGCACTGTGCCAAAGCGGCGGACTGAGTGATCAACCTCGGTTCGGTCAGCGAGCGACAACAACCATGAAGGAGACGAAAAGCGGCTCTCCGACGTCGGCGTCGACGCCCTCGGCATCAGCCAGGCGCGGGGCACGCTGTCGCGTTGGACGGTCAACAACATTCGTTCGAACAGGAGTGTTCTCGGAGTTTCTCGAAATCCCTCTCCAAAAGAAAACTGCACGACCCGAATTATCACATGATCGTCGACGCTGCATCTCTTCACCGCCTCTCCTCGGAGCTTCCGCCTTCCGGCGACATCCGGAGGTTGGAAGATGTGGAAGAGCAGGCAAGGGGCGTTCTGTCGTACATCCTGGACAGCGTCTCCGGCTGGTTCATAGACGACCAAACCCTTACGGAGGATCCGAAAGCATGCCCGAACTGCGGCACTCCTACAGACTCTCAGCGAACCCCTTACTGCGAATGCCGAGAAACCGCGGCTTTCGTCCGCCAATTTCGCAGCAGCCTGTCTAACGGCGCAATTCGTAACCCGGATAGGCAAGTCGCCCTCGGGCAGAAGCTGTGGCGGCCCCTCGGCGGTGGCTTGCCATTGCACAGAAGCCTCGCTCCCGAACGGGCCGTCGCACAGGTGATGAGGCGCGCGGGCGGCAAATGCGAACTCTGCGGCGCGCCGGCGATCGACGTCGACCACACTGGCGGCGGGTGAAACCGGCCGATCAACCTTCGGGCGGTCTGCGCGAATTGCACCATTATCAGGCCTTCGGCGATCCCGCCCTTGTTGCGACGTCTCGTAACCATTAGATTGCCGTCCGCGTCTACGGCAACGTCGGTTGCGTAATCGTGGTTGTTCGCCGGTCCGTTATGCCGAGCGACCCAAGCCTCTGAAACCTGCCCCACGCCCGCGACTGCCAATGTCAAGAAGGCGCACCCAAGCCGGGTGCGCGTAGCGTTCTAAGTACTTTCACCATGCCGTCCTTGCCTAAGCCCGACGGTTAAACTCTCCGTGGGTATGCCAATGCCCGGGCAATTAATGAAGAGGTCCATCGACCTTGGAGTTCACAGCCCCCTTTGGAACCGGCCGTTAGAGCCACTGTACGTCAAAACAAGGAAACCCGAGAGCCTTACGACCTGTGGCCCGTACAGGTCCGCTCTGGCGATGTGCGTTTGCCGGAGCCTCCGCAGCGAATCTGTGCAGGTGACGGTCTTTCGCGATTGGAGAGTTGCAGAGGGCTGCCTAAAGCTTCGCCCTCCGGGTGGCAGGTGACCGTTCGTTCTTCCTGTCCCAGTCCTATCCTCACCCGGTTCGCTGCGCTCACCGACCTCTCCCACAAGGGGAGATGTGGATGCGGTGTAGAATCCAGACAGATTGAAACGCGCCGTGGTATTGCTATCGGGTGGGCTGGACTCTTCGACGGTGCTTGCCATCGCGAAGGGCGAGGGGTTCGAAGCCTACGCGCTCACCGTCGACTATGGCCAGCGGCACACGGCCGAGCTCCAGGCGGCGGCGAACGTTGCGAAGGCCCTTAGGGCGGCAGAACACAAGGTGGTGAGGGTCGATCTTAGGGCCATCGGAGGCTCGGCGCTTACCGACGAGATCGCGGTGCCGAAGGATGCGCAAAGCGTGGGAATCCCCGTAACCTACGTTCCGGCGAGGAACACGATCATGCTCGCCCTGGCCCTTGGATACGCGGAAGCGATCTGCGCGGACGACATCTTCGTCGGGGTGAACGCCGTGGACTACAGCGGCTATCCCGATTGCCGCCCCGAGTTCATCGAGGCCTTCGAGCGCATGGCGAACCTGGCCACAAAGCGCGCCGTGGAGGGCCGTCGAACTAGTATCCATGCGCCGCTGATCGCGCTGGGCAAGGTCGAAATACTCCGGCAGGGCCTCGAGTTGGGCGTCGACTACGGGGCCACGC
>JACDEQ010000222.1 GCA_013816225.1 Armatimonadota bacterium
ATCCTGTGTCGCGCACCACCTCCACGAGCTGAAGGAGCGCGCTATCGTTCAGTGCTCCAGCTAAGCCGCCCTGCAATGTCACGACCTCGATTTAGGATCGCACCGCAACCTCGCCAGCCAAGATCGCCGCGCCAGACGATGGAAACCCGGAGCTATACGGGAATTCGGGTGACGGATCGATCAGGCAGCGTTTTGTGACTGCGCTTCGATAACCTCGATACCGTCTCTAAATTTTACACCTTGGATGACTTTCGGCAACTGCTTTTCGCCATTCAATCGCCGCCAATTTTTCGATGCGGCCATGATGAGCTTGAACACCATCAGTTTGGCGGTCATCGACGAGAGCGATCCCTTCGTGCGCACTGTTCTGTGACGCACCGTCGGGAACGCACTTTCGATCGGGTTCGACGTCCGCAATGATCCCAATGTTCCGCCGGGAAGTCGTAGAAGGTCAGCAGCCTTTCGCGATCCTTGGTGAGGCATTCGACAGCCTTGGGATATTTCGCCCCGTATTTTTCGGCGAAGACATCGATCGCCGTTTCCGCCGCGGCCCAGTTCGGCGAAAGCCACACCTCGCGCAGATCTTTCTTCATGGCGGGTTGCACCGGGAGCGCGACCTTATTCAACACGTTCGCCGTCTTATGCACCCAGCATCGCTGATGCTTCGTACTCGGGAATATCTCGTCGATCGCCTTCCAGAAGCCAAGCGCGCCATCGCCGACAGCGACTTCCGGGGAGATCTTCAGCCCACGCCGCTTTACCTCATTGAGGAGTTCGCGCCACCTCTGCGTGCTTTCCCGAACGCCTTCATGGCGGCGAGGAAGGCCTCGGCTTCCATCTCGACCGCTTGGGCGAGCAGCTGCCGCGCACCAGATCGAAGGATGTTCGTCAGGGGATCCTCGATCTCCTCGGGCTGACGAAGGCGAACAATGTTGCTATTCTCATCCATGGCGTATCGCTCTCCTAAAAAAGAGGTTTTGGCAGGCTGGTTACCCGCCTCGATACGCCGCTCCTCTCAAACCGTCATCACCCAGTTTCCGCCATAGCTCGAAACCCGTTAACGCATTTCACTACGCGCTAAGTGTCCAAAAGTTCCACGTCGTGGCACCCGCCCCACCGTCCCGGGAAAAAGCACGCACCAAATGGCGCAAATCCGAGAGCTAAATTAATGCGGCAGCGTCCTATCATGCAGTGGAGATGGGCGGTGTGCGCGACCACGGGAACAGTTCCGGCACGGAACCATTACTAAGGATGTAGTGTTAAGGTGCGATCAGTTTGCGATGCTGTGAGACGTTTGATTTTTGCCCCAAGGCCGACTTGATGCGCTTCCTGGGAATCGGCGACACTTGCGACCTCGGCGCGCTCTATCTGCGGCTAATCGCGGATGGCCATCGTGTTCGGATTTTCATCTCTGAAAAGGAGTGTCACGGAATCCTCGCCGGCATGGCTGAACGGACAAACGACTGGCGTGGTGAGCTGCCATGGATTCGAGAGGCTGGTGAGGAGGGAATTATCCTCTTCGAAAACGTCGCGGAAGATCGCGGAGCGATGCAGGATGCCCTACGCCGCGACGGCTTTAATGTCATCGGCGGTAGCGCCTACGGAGATCGGCTCGAAAATGATCGCGCCTACGCCCAACGAATTCTTGCCGAACTTAGCTTGCCGGTTTGCCGCGTTTGGGAATTCACGGACCCGCTCTCCGGGGATGCATTTCTGGCGAGCCGGCCGGGACGATATGTCCTGAAATTCAATGGCTCGGGATTTGCTTCGGCAGACAATTACGTCGGCCGGTTAAGCGATGGGGCGGATGTTCGGGCTGTCATTGCGGCGAGGTTTCGTCAGTTCGAGGGGAAGCCCGCGAGTTTCATTCTCATGGAACATGTGGACGGCGTCGAGATGGGCGTGGGCGCCTATTTCAACGGTCAGGAATTCGTGCGGCCAGCCTGCCTCGACTGGGAGCACAAGCGTTTCTTTCCGGGGGACCTGGGGGAACTCACGGGCGAGATGGGGACCGTCGCCACCTTCGATCGAACCGAGCGCTTTTTTGCGGCCACCTTGGCTCGTATGGAACCGCTTCTACGCGCAAATCTTTATTGCGGATACATCAACCTCAATACGATTGTAAACGAGAGGGGCATCTGGCCGCTAGAATTTACATGCCGCTTTGGATACCCCGGCTTCGCCGTTCTAGACCCGCTGCAAATAACGTCCTGGGCCGAACTGTTCCGAATAATGACCGAGCGGTCGGCGAAAGTATTTCGGGTCCGGCCCGGCTTCTCGGTCGGAGTCGTTCTGACAACGCGTCCATTCCCCTTCACACGACGTCAGATCGTTTCCGAGCCCGTGGGCCTGCCCGTGCTCTTTGACGGCGATCTCAGCGCCGCGGATAAATGTCAGTTGCACTACGGCGAGGTAGGTCTTGAGCGCGGCGAGCTTGTCACCAGCGGCCTGCATGGATGGACTATGGTGGTGACGGGCGTTGGAGGGACGATAGCGTCCGCCCAGGATGCGGCTTATAGATTGGCGGACCGCGTCATTATCCCGAATGTGCGGTTCCGGCGCGATATCGGCAGCCGGTTGGTCGCCGAGGGATTTGCACGGATTGAACATCTTAACTTGCTAGACGAACCATATGAGGGGACTTAAGTGGAAAGCAATTCGAATGGCGCGACGCGGCCGGGCGCCACAGAGGCCGAGGGAGACGGGGACCATTGGAACGCGATAAATCCTTCGGAGAGATGGAACCTGGCAGAGTTACGAAGGCGCGCCACTCTCGGTCCCTTAACGAAACTAGAGGAACACGTTCCGGCTGCCTGGTGGGAGCAGCAGTTTGACGCCCTGTACCTTAAGACTGACGGGGATGTCGTCGAGGACGACGATATCACTCGGGACGAAATCGATCTTTTCCTGCGCCTATTGCCGCTCACCCCCGAGGCCAAGCTGCTTGACCTATGTTGCGGACAAGGCCGCCACATTCTCGAATTTTGTCGCCGGGGCTTCGCAAAAGTCGAGGGCTTCGACCGGTCCAGCTTTCTTCTTTCGGTGGCAAGGCAGCGCGCAAAGTTTGAAAGGCTGCCGGCGCGGTTTTGCGAAGGCGACGCACGCGTCCTTCCATATGTCGCGGAAACGTTCGACGCGGTTTTGATCCTCGGAAACAGCTTTGGGTACTTTGCTAGTGCTGAAGACGATTGTGCCATGCTGCGAGAAGCCCATCGGGTGCTGCGGCCGGCGGGGCGCCTCTTGCTGGATGTGACGGACGGAGAATATTTGAAAATCCATTTCGCGCCGCGCTCGTGGGAGTGGATCGACGCGACGATGTTCGTCTGCCGAGAACGCGAACTTTCCACCGACGGGGACCGTCTTATCTCACGTGAGATTATAACCGATGTTGAGCGCGGCGTGCTGGTGGACAGATTCTACGCCGAGCGCCTCTACAGCTCGGGAGAGCTGCGTGAACTTTTGACTTGTGCCGGTTTTTGCCTAGCTGATATGCACTCTGAACTTATTACCGGTTCCGCCCGGAACCAGGACCTCGGAATGATGGCGCGACGCATCGTGCTAACGTCGTGCAAATAATGTGGGGGGAGTCGGTACGTCGAGACGGTGCCCTCGCAATCGGCCTGCCGCCCCCGAATGAACAGCTCGTGGGGCTCGTTCAGTAGCTATCGTGCCCGCTAGACTAGGCTGCCGATATCCGCCACCGCGTCCGTAACTCGACCTGCCTTGTGCAGCGTGAGGACTTCAGTGCTTCGCGAGAAAATCTTTCATTTCGACCATGAGCGCATCCCCGAACGCATCGTCCATGCCCGCGGCTCGGCCGCACACTACTGAAAACGCTGCCAGGTAGGTTCCGTGGCCACACCAGAACTCGGTAATAAGCATCAATGCCAGAACTGCGGCGCGCGTTTCTTCGATCTGAACAAATCGCCCATCAGATGCCCGAAATGCGGAACGGTTTGTCAGGACGCCCCGCTGCCGCGCGTGGCCCAGCCTGCGGCTGGATCAAGCCTCCGGGCGAAAAGTCGATTTCGTACCGCTGCGGTGGCCGATGACGAGGAGCCGCCGGCCGGCGCGGAAACCGTGCTGGTTTCGCTCGATGAAGCCGATGCCGGGAAGGCAAGGTTGCAGTCGTGGCGGACGACGATGTCGAAATCGAAGCCGGCGACGAGACTCTCCTCG
>JACDEQ010000223.1 GCA_013816225.1 Armatimonadota bacterium
CACGTATACGTTGCCCGAAGCATCCACCGCCAGCGCTAAACCGCCATCCCAGCTATTCGCAGGGCCGTTGTAGCGTGCCACCCACTGCTCGTTGCCCGCGGAATCGTATTTGACCGTGGCGTAGTCATAGCCGGTGCCACTACCGACGGAGGAACCCGTCACGTTTACGTTGCCCGAGCCATCTACCCCGAGCGCGTAAGCCTCATCGGAGGAATTCGCAGGGCCGTTATAGCGTGCAACCCACTGCTCGTTGCCGGCGGAATCGTATTTGACCGTCGCGTAGTCGTCGTTGGTGCCGCTACCCACGGACTTGCCCGTCACGTAAACGTTGCCCGAGGCATCTACTGCTAGGGCAAACGCATAATCGTTGTTGTTCGCCGGTCCGTTGTAGCGTGCAACCCATTGCTCGTTGCCCGCGGAATCATACTTGACCGTAGCGTAGTCTAAGGCGCTTCCTACACCGTAGGAGTAGCCCGTCACGTAGACGTTGCCCGAGGCATCCACCTCGACATCGCGCGCAACATCGTCGCTATTCGCAGGGCCGTTGTACCTGGCCACCCACTCCTCCGTCTGGGCGGAGGCCGACGTGCCGAAAGCGGCACAAATGCACAAGAGGGCGCAGGCCAACAAGCTGCGCTTGGTACTTTGAGAAGTTTTCATTTTCATCCTTTAGCCGATGGATATTCGTCCACGGTAAGCGCGAGCCACCTCGACTAAGGATGGTGTGCCGGAGGCGATAAAGCGCCGAGCCCTGCTCTAAAGGGACCGCTCACCATAGCTACTGTACCACCTTTCACTGGTCGCACCGCGAACTGCGAGACGTACACCATCGTCGACGCCTTGCCTAGGCCCAGAAGACTGGTCGGTGATCGCGCTCGTCTTCGATTTGTAGTGTCACCGGAACGCCAGCTTTTGCCCATCCTTCTTGCCTTGTCTCCCCCGAGCAATCTACCGTTATCATCCTGTTGGTATGATCCTCTATGCAAATGGGGTAAGTGAAGCAAAGCAAGAGCTGCTGACATCGTGGATGGATTTATCAAACGTCGGACGTTAGACGAAGACTGATTCCCGGCCCTTGATGCCAGAATGGCCCTCTGTCCACCCCGCAGCATGCGTCACGCTGTTGTCCCATAGGATTAGACCTGCCGAGTGGCACGGACGCACACGGACGCCCTTTTATGGCGTGCAGGATTTGTTCGCTTTACCCGCAGAGGCTTCCCCTTGCACGTGGCGCGCTGAACCCACTCGTGGTCGGCGAAAAGAGTCAGCACATCGTCGTACTCGCCCTGCGTGATCTCGATGGGAGCCGGGCTCAGGGGATCATGTTCACGACCGTGATCCTTTATGCTCACACGCCTGCTTCGCTGATCGCAGTAGCCTTTTTTTATAGCGTCGGTTTCGTTGGTAAATGATGCCTCGTTACGACGTTTGCCGTGGCTGTTGGTAAGGATTAGTCCTCTCGCGGCATCCACAACGAAACCAGAACCTTTGCCTGAGTCAGTGTCCACGGTACAGACCGATTTGCGAGACACCTGGTAGAGCCTGGCCTCGTCGCTGACATGCCTGGTTGCCGCAACCTGACGCACCTGGGCATCCTCTTGCGTCAAGGTGAGTGCGAAGGGACCGCTGTCTTGGACGGTGAATTTCTTCTGCCAGACGTAATCCTTGCCCTTGAATGTGGTTGGTTTCTCGCTCCTGACCTCGTATTCTCCGGGCTCCAGTTCAGTTCTGATCTTGCCTTCGACGTCGCTCCTGAGCTTTACCTGAGTCTCGCCGGCTCCGAAAATAACGAAGTCGGTGAGGGCGACTGGGCGGGGGGTCAACTCGTCCAGGATGACGAACCGTATTTCGACCTTCGTAGGCAGGAAAATCAAGTGCAATGTCAACAGGGAGCCGACAGCTAGATGCCAGATCATATTCTAAGTACATCAAAGTGCAAGGCGTCTCAGCATGAGGAGCATCCAACGCCAGTATTTCGTGTGTCGGGGTCGTCGGGTACCTAGACCATCCCGAGATACGGCAAACGGGCGACTAAGAAATCAAGTTTGCCAACCCTGCATAGCCCTCGTCACTTTTAGGTTCAAAATCTGCCAAGGTTGCCAACTCTTCTTATTAGGCAGTGTGGCGATCTTGGCGATCTTCAAGACTCCAATACCAGACCTTGCCTTCCTTCACGGACTTTACGCCCAGCCTTGTCTTCGCCCGATCTAATGTGCGTTTCGCGATCCCTTGTCCTTCCGCTTCTCTTTGGAGGTCTCGAGACGGTCGCTTCCCGCCTGCAAGTTCTTCGCGCAAGAATTCCTCAGCTTCGGATATCGGCGAGTGTTCCACTCCGCGAAGAATCGCATCCGCAGTCAAGTCGGTTTCCCCCGTCCAAGCGAAGCGGCCGTCTTCCAAGCAAAACCCCACGCCGTCGCCCTTCGGCCCGACGTTCGATTTGATGTGCACCAAGGCCCCCCGCGCCTTGTCCTCCGGATCCTCGCCGACTAACAGAATCGAACGCGCGGCAGCCGCAATGTCGATGCTCCCAAGCCCGGCGTCGGTCGCTCTGCCGACCATAGATTTGCGGGTATGACGAACGACCAGGATTGCGATATTGGACTTCTCGGCCAGAGCCTTCAAGCTGTGCATGAACGGCCGCGTTTCGTTCGATCTGTGCAAATCAAGCCTTGCGCCCATATAGGATTGAAGGGGGTCAATGGTGACGAGCACAGGTTCGACAATTCGCAACCACTCTTCCAACCTCTCCAATCCCGGCTCATCCAATGTTATCGGCTCCGCGTAGCACGCGACGTTTGCCGCGTTTGCGCCGAGGGCGTCCAAGCGTGGGCGCACGGTATCTGGCAGATCGTCTTCGGTTGTGAGCATAAGGACGCGAGCCGGATCTTGCCTATCAACCGCTGGAAGAGCCTCACCCGAGGAAATGGCTGCAGCTATAGCGCAAGTGACCCACGACTTGCCAACACCCGGAGCGCCTTCGATAGTCGTCACCTTGCCGAGCGGAATGTAGGGCCACCAAAGAAACTTCACACTCCGAGGCTCAACGCTGGAGGCCCAAACGGGACCGGCTGGTGCCGAACTGCAATCGCTAGGATCATGTGCAAGTTCATTCAGGCGCGAGGCAACGTGGCACTCCTCGAAATCCGCGAGCCCATGGCCCGCGGCGAGGTGACCTGCCGCGTCCTTGCCCTCCTTTGCCTCCACTGTACGCACGGAACAGCCGGCCGCAAGCAAGGAGTCGCATACTTGCAACGCATGCCTGTATCCGCTTACGTCTTTGTCGGCCACGATCACAACTTCAGCGCCGCGAATCGACTCCGAATACTCGGGCCTCCACTTGCCCGCGCCCATCGGATTGCAGGTGCCCACGCCGCCGGCGGTTTCAATCGCGTGTACGTCCTTCTCGCCCTCAACGACGTAGATGGTTTTGCCCTCCGTTACGGCCGATGTCACATTCGGCAGCCTGTACAACACTAGAGCGCACCCAGCGAGGCTCCACGCGTGCTTCCCGTTGATGAGGCGGCGCTGCCTAAAGTCCTTCGGCTCATACCTCACAACCTCGTAGAGCTGACTTCCGCTCTTATCGGTATACGAATAGGACTCGATCTCGCGCATGGCTGCCTTTGGCTTGCCGTTCTTCCCAGGGAACAGATCAGCCATCGTCAGCCCGAGACTCGCGACAACCTCCTCGCAAGTACACCCGGCGTGACACTTCAACAGTAGGCGCCCATCGTGTCCCACTGTGATTCCAAGGGAAGGTTGTCGGTCAGGGTGAGCGGGGCACTGGGCCATGTATTGGCCGCCCCTGCGCTTCCTTGCGACTTGTAGCCGACCTAGCAGATCGTCGAGCGTCACGCGCGGCTCCAGGTTTCAGGCTCGCCGCGCAAGGCGGTCCCTTCATTTTCGCAGTTCATTCGATCTACCTGCCCCGAAGTTCGACGCCGCCCGCCTCGTTTGCCTCAGCCTCGAAGCGTTCGAGCTCGGACGCCGCAATCCGCGTACACCGGCCGAATTTCACGGCCTTGAGCTTCCCCGCATTGATTAGCTGATAGATCGCCGTCCGGCAAAGTGAAAGAACGCCTACAACCTCTTCGATTGTATAGAACGCTTTGCTTTCCATGGTTATCATTCCCTTGTAAACCGCT
>JACDEQ010000224.1 GCA_013816225.1 Armatimonadota bacterium
GCTTGGTCGGCTTCGGCGGTGCGTGGCGAACCGAACGGTTGGCCGTGCATCATCTCGGTGAGGTGCCCGATCGCCTCCGCGCAGTGGGCGACGATCTCGACCGGCGTCCGCGCAGTCGGCGCTGGCGACCAGTTCACGCGGTCGTCGGGCATCTTGGCAAAGTTCTGTAGGAGCTCGTCCATCGCCCGCTCGTATTCGGCCCTTGCTTCGTCAATGACTTGGCTCATGCACCCGATTCTACTGGCGGCCCATCTCGCAGCGCCAGCTACGCGATGATTCCCATGCCGAGGTCCGGAGCGACCTTCGTCTACCCGTGGCTCGGCCGCATCGACCGGGCGTGGTGGGCCTTCCCTGGATTAGGCAAACACGGAGGGCTGACCCTCGACTGATACAGCGCGTCAAGTGATGGCGGCGGAGGCGTCGTAGAAGTGTCGAGGAGCTTCATCCGCCGGTAGCAGCTGAACGTGAGTTCATGAGCATGCCCCGGCTCGTTGTACGCGACGCGTGCGTTGCTCATCCTCGGGGAAGTTTACGGAACCGCTTAAAGCCACCCAATTCAGCTTGCAGATCGGGATTCGCATCGATTGCTCGTTGGGTTTCTAGCCGTGATGCGTCGCTATAAAAAGGAGCGTCGCGCTCAGCTTTCGTACAAAGTCCCTCGCTTGATGATTCCATCGAGGACATCAATCTGAGGGATGCCCAGGAGCGTGCACGAGCCTTCCGCCGCGGCCTGTGGTCCGAAGCGCATCCGATCCCACCTTGGGAGTATCGTAAGCTCCGCAGGCTCGTCGCTACGCCTGAACCCTAGGATAATTTGTTCCACGCATCGGGTACAAACGACACATCATGAAATCGTCAGTCTTGCGCGTCATGCTAGTGACCGCGATCGCTCTAGACATTGCAGTGGCCGGGGCTCAAATCGCGCCGCTCAAAGCCACTTTCTTCGTATCGGGTATGAGCTGAGGATGTTGCGCGGAGTCGGTCCTGACTTCGGTCGAAACACTCGAAGGCATTAACAAGCCCGCAGTTGACCTTGAATCGAAAACTCTCACCGGCCTGGTGCAGCCCGATAAGCTGTCCATCCAGCAAATACTCCGCGCGGTCAAGCAGGCCGGCGGTCAATACGACGCGCGCTTAGTCATCTCCGCCCGCGCAAGGCCCCCTGCCGAAGCGCTCGACAAGTTTCGAGCTCGTGCCGCCAAGCTGGGCGCTCGGGCCGTCTCCGAGCCGGACGCCGACCACAGACTCCTTGTTACCTTCGACCGTAAGAAGGAGACGCGGCTTGATGACATTTTGAAGGCCGCCTTCGAATGTGGTGTCGACTGATCAACGTCACAACGCTATGAAGGCAGCATCAATTTTGAATTCTGCTCATTTGTGCGCTCAGACGTTCTAGTAATTCACCGACTACGCCCGTGACATCAGCAAAGCACTGTTTGGTTCCGTCCCGTTCATCCATGTAGAGCCTTCGATTGACTTCGACCATGATTGAGGCAACACGAACGTCTTTCTGGTAGCGCGACAAAGGAACGATGCTTCCGGCGTAGGGCTTGTTCACCCACAATGATTGGCCAGCCTTGGCCAGGAAGTCCACGGCGCAAATTGTTAGGACATCTGGCGTGTGAAACGCATCAGTTCCGATACAGAAATCGGGCCGATTTGGGGATTGATCGAGATCGCAAGTGAGCGCTTTATTTGGGAAGCTGTGACAGTCGATGATGAAACACGCTCCATGCTGGGTCAAAGCCGCGTCTACCCAATTCTCCAATGCCTCATGGTGTGGATCATAGAATTGGCGAAGAATCGCTTCGCGATCATAGACGAGCTTGAACTCCTGTCCGTCGTGCGTCTTTGTGTAGGCGGCACCCATGCCTTTTTCAGCCATTGGCTCAAGAGCATCGTCCCTGAAGCGCTCAACGTCCACTACGAGCCGCGAAACGTTTGCGACCAATCGATCGGTCCGTGGCGATTCAAATAGCTCGTCCGTGAAGTGATCAGTCATGACCTGAACTTCGCACTGAAGCGCAGCTTTGTCGACGAGCCATTCCCAGCCGTCCGCTTCTGGAATGTGCACCGAAGAATGCGGAATATGCAGGAGAATTGGCTTGGACGCTTGATTCATGGATGAGCCGGTTTATGGAGCTGATTTGTCAAATTATTGAGCCCACTGGTTGAAAATCTGTTGCCTTGCCAAAGTGTCGACTAGCTTCGACGCCTCGTCGGAGCAGTATCGACTCATTCTTACGAAGATTGAGTTGGTTTGGTTGAAATACAGTTCTGGCGATTAGACCATTTGATCACGTTATGTCGGTTGCGCCATAGTTTTACATGGCAGACCCAGATACAAATAAGACGCTCAACAAAATGAGCCGCGAGGAGCTCTACTGACAGGTTCCCCTTAGAGTTTCCACCCCTGGAATATAGGGTTCTGCTGCAGAATAGGAGAACGGACATGACAGGAAGGAAACGATATCCGGGTTTCTCGCTACCTTTTTCGAGGCAGAGGGCTATTCGCCTCATCGAGATCACGGCTACCTTTCGCGTTCGCTTGCGGCTTGCCGCTTTGTTGTGTCCAAGTGAATTCTCGCGCCACTCAATTCGCCCGATCCAGCGGACACTGCGCCCGGCCCCAACGGGGAAAGCCTAAGCATACGGCCCATGATCGACGTAGCGGCATGTCCAAGGGGGAAAGACACCATTTGTAGCCCGCGATTCTGAGGGGCTAAAAGTGGCGTTCATAGCCGTTCGCCCTTATTCATACCGCGAATCGCCCTCCAGTGAGATGCCCTTTATAAAAAACGCGTGCGAGAAATCACCCGAGAGCAGGGTGCCGCTACCCACGCTTCCGCCGGAATGCATTGCAGTCTCCGATGACCGCTTGGATCAAGGTTTGGATAAGCCATGTCTTCCTCTTTGGTTACGTGCATTTTATTCAGAATAGCAGGGTATATGAAGGCATTTAATGCCGGCAAGGGCTAATGTTAAGAGACGGGCCAACGGCGTGCAACGCCCCGTTGAGTTATCCCCAATCTCCTTGTCCCCGTTGTAGCCGTCGTAGGCCTGGTCGTAGATGATCTGCGTGACCCGCTTGCCGGTTCTGGAGAGCCTGCCAGAGCGGCCGGTGTAGTGGCGGAGTTGGCCGTGGCCTTCACGGAGATGAGTTGCATGACACGCTCCTGGACGCCGCGGACGAACACTTCACACCAGTAGTTCCAGTAACCCTCCGGCTTCATTTTGTTTCTATACCAGGTGGTACCGATCAGCCGCGTGCTCTTGCCCGGCCCCGCAACCAGTCGAAATTCGCCTTCGACCACTTCGAAGGTTCCGTCCAAGTGCGGAGGATGGGGATCGCCGAACGGATTCCATTCAAGCATCGTCGGAGGCGATTCGATAACCTTCCAGCGCAAGACCTCAGCAGGTTTCCGCTCGACGATCACCTCCACCAAATCCCCTGTCGTCAGCCTACAAACTCGGTTATTCCCATGTGTCCACGTTCCGATTGGGCAAGCGACGCCCATGCGGAAGAACCATGCATCGGGTTTGCCGAATCCGTCCAAATTAAACAAAAACGGCCAAACGCGTTGCGGTGAGGCAGCGATGTCGATCGCCGTTCTCACTTCATGTACTGGTGGTGCGGCATTGTCTATGTCATCTCGTATCGCCGGCAACAAAGTAACGGGCACGATGCTGATGACGAATGGAATAGATCCTGTCTTCATCTTGGCAATTGCTTCTCCGAGGAGGGCGCCTAACAACAGCCCAGCCAACCAAAGTGGCAGGGCCATAAGCACGCACACGAAGCCTTCGTACGCCATGATTACGTTACCATCTGAATTGCAAGGACTTCCCGTCAGTTCAAAGAAGGAGTCCGAAGTGAAACGAAAGAACTACACCAAAGAGCAGATCGGAGCCTGATCCGGTATCTGCATTGATCTTCCGCAGACCGCTAACGGTGCAGTCCTGCGGAACTGGCGACAACACTCTCCAAGTAGCGATTCGAAAATATCACGCTTCCGGATGACCTTCCCCCGAAATGTGTGCCACGTCAAAGTGTTATGGTCGCCTCCTGAATTATGTCCGAATCGACCCGCTTCGCAAACTGCGAGGGCGGGAGGCCGCCGAGGGCCGAGTGCGG
>JACDEQ010000034.1 GCA_013816225.1 Armatimonadota bacterium
GCACGAAGAAGATGCCCTCGTCGACTGCGGCGGTGTTGTATTGTAGCCGGCTGCCGTTGATGGTGCCGATGTTGCCGCGCGTGACCGTGGCCGTGGTGCCCGAGTTCCCTGGCCAGAGTCGTTACAGACTGTCAACAAGCTTATCGTAGTCGCTGTGCGAGCCGATCCACTCCCAAAGGAACACGCCAGTGTCGACTTCGACGCACACCGCCCGATAGTGTAGGCCGATCCTGACCGAGTAGGCCTCGTGCGGCCTCAGCTTTGAGAAGCGGAGGCTGGGGTGGTTCGGATTCGACCGCCAGAGCTGATATGCACTGCGGGCCCGGGCTTGCACTTCGTCGGGCAAATTTCGCCAGCGCAGCCCGGAACTCGCGGGACGCATGCGACCTCATTTGGCGTCGAGGTCGCCGTATTCACCATCCGCATACTGCTTCTTCGCGCGATCAACGAGCTTTTGCAAGGTCGTGGAGCTACCTCCAAATCGCTCTTGCCAGGCATCCTCGTCATCGATCTCCGCGTTGATTATCGCCGCGATCGACTCCTGCTCCGCCTCTGAGAGCGTTTCCGCACGACGGATCATATCCTGGAGGGCCCTAATCATGGGTGTGGCCCCTCGGCCCTAATGGTCATCGAGCCTTGCTGGACCCTGAGCTCCGCGATCTGCTCGAGGCCGGCGCTGCCAGTGATCTGGACCTGGGCGGCGTGGTCGTTCGGGTCGGTCGTGAGGTTGTTCTCGAAGAGGGCGTACTTGATGGGCATGGTGTTGTTATATCACCGTTGGCTGGCCCGGCGTCGCGCCGGTTTCGTCGACGGGGGCGCCCATTCGCGCTAGCACTTCCCTCGCGTCGATGGGCTTCGCCACGGCCTCGTCTTTGACTATGTTGCCGTCGCGGAAGCGGATGATGCGCTTGCAGTGCTCGGCGACGTCCTCTTCGTGGGTGACGAGGACGACCGTTTTTCCTTCGCGGTTGAACTCTTGGAACAGCGCGAGAACCTCCTCGCCGGTGCGGCTGTCGAGGTTGCCGGTGGGCTCGTCGGCGAGGATCAGAACGGGGTCGTTCACGATGGCTCGCGCGATCGCAACGCGCTGCTGCTGGCCGCCCGATAGCTCGTTCGGACGGTGGTGCATCCGGTCGGTGAGGCTTACCCTGGTGAGCGCCTTCTTGGCGGGCCCGATGCGGTCCCGAACGCTCGCATAGACCATCGGAAGCTCCACGTTATGGAGCGCTGAGGTTCGTGGTAGCAGGTTGAAGGTTTGGAAGACGAAGCCGATGAACTTGTTGCGGATGGCGGCTTGGCGGTTGTCGTTCAGGTCGGCGACCGGCTCGCCGCTCAGGGTGTACGTGCCCGACGTCGGCCTATCCAGGAGGCCGACGATGTTCATGAAGGTCGACTTCCCCGACCCGGAAGGCCCCATGATGGCCACGAACTCCCCCTCGTTTATCGTGACGGAGACCCCGCGCAGCGCGTGGACGATCACACTTCCCATCGTGTAGTCCTTCGCGAGATCGACGGCTTCGACAAGGGGTTTAGTCACTTCGCAGCGCCTCGATCGGTTCGAGCTTGTTTGCAAGATACGCAGGGTAGAAGCCGAAGAAGATGCCGACGAGCGCCGCGAAGCCGAAAGCGAGGGTCAACTCGTCAGCCCATGATGAGGCGAGCAGGACTGCGACTGAGCAAAGGATGAGGCGCATTACGTGATTCGCGGTGGGATGTAAACTGCCTTCGGTTAATACGGCGTCGGCTCGGGAAAAGTGCCCCCGGAAGCGGTTCGACAGTCGGTATGATTGCCGAATGCCGCGGCGTATCGCCCTGCTCGACCCGCACACCATCAACCAGATCGCTGCGGGCGAGGTTGTGGAGCGGCCTTCCAGCGTCGTTAAGGAGCTTGTCGAGAACGCGGTCGATGCGGGGGCGACGCGGATCGACATTCAGTGCGACGACGCCGGCCGCACGCGGATAAAAGTGTCCGACAACGGCGCCGGCATGGGCCCCGAGGACGCCGAGATGTCGCTAAATAGGCACGCCACAAGCAAGATTCGCGTCGCGGGAGACCTCCATCGAGTGACTTCTCTGGGCTTTCGGGGTGAGGCGATTCCCAGCATTGCCGCGGTGAGCCGATTTGCGCTCTCGACAGCCGAAGAAGACGGCGCCCGCCACCGGATCGACGTCGAATTCGGCGAGATAACGCAATCTGCGACTGTCGCCGGACCTCGCGGGACTGAGATCGTCGTGCAAGACCTCTTCGCAAACACCCCTGCAAGGCTCAAGTTCCTTAAGACTGACACGACGGAGGCGTCGCAGATCGCAGACGTAGTCGGAAAATATGCCGTCGCTTTTCCTCAAGTGGCAATATCTCTTCGCTTCGGAAACCAGGCGGTGATCACGACTTCGGGGACCGACGACCTGCTGGAGGCGCTCGGCCATGTTTGGGGGATAGATCTTGCGCGGGCGCTAGCCGAAATCGACACGACCGTAGGCGGCATACGAGTTAACGGCTTTGTGGGGCCGCCGCATGTAAACAAGCCGAGCCGCAGCCACCAGGTCTTCTTCGTAAACGGTAGGCCGGTGCGATCGAAGACCTTGTTTGCTTCTGCCGACGCCTCTTATCGAAGCCTCACTCCTGAGAGACGCCACGCCATTATCGCCGTCAATTTGTCGATCGATCCGGCTGAAGTGGATATCAACGTGAGCCCCACGAAAACGGAGATTAAATTTCAGCGGGAGGGTGCAGCGTTCGACGCCTTGCGGCTCGCCATCAAAGGGGGGCTGATGGAGCATGGGTTGATGCCGTCTGCGGCGCCGTCGTCCTCTTTCGCCACTGAGCAAATGGGCTCGGTGGGGTTGCTCGCCTCCGCTCCCGCCGAACTTGTTACCGACCTCTTCAAGGAAAGGCCGATCGAAGCCGCCGAGCCCACCCGCTTTCCGTTTCTCGAGTTGCTGGACGGCTTGCAAATATTGGGCCAGGTAATGAACACCTTTATCATCGCATCGACCCAAAGGGGAATCGCGATCGTCGATCAGCACGTTGCGCATGAACGCGTTCTGTACGAGTACCTGTGCGGCCTACGGGGTGGTGGTGCAGTGGAAATGCAGCATCTGCTCTCCCCGGAATCGGTCGAATTCGAGCGCGGCGCGGCGGTGGCGCTTTCGGAGCGGCTTGAAGATCTACAGAGAATAGGCTTCGACCTGTCTCCTTTCGGCGCCCAGGCGTTTTTGGTTCGTGCGATCCCTGCTGCCGCGAGCGGGAAGGACTTCAGGAAGCTGCTCCTCGACGTTGCCGACGAACTGCTCGAGACCGATGGCCGCATCGCCTCGCAATCCGCGCGTGAGAAAATCTGGACGACGAGCGCATGCCGTATGGCCGTGAAAGCAGGCGACCCGCTTGGGGTTCCGGAAATGGAGCAACTGATTCGTGACCTGGCGGAGACCGAGAATCCCTATCTTTGCCCCCACGGGCGGCCGATCACGATCACGCTGACCTTCGACGAGCTGCTGAGGAGGTTCAAGCGCACATGAGGGTTTTCGGCGTCGATCCGGGCTTCGGCCGGCTGGGCTACGCCGTGGTAGACCGAGTCGGGAGTTCGCTTCTGCCCGTTGTTTATGGCGTCGTCGAAACCGACAAGGGCCTTCCTCTTCCCCAAAGGCTATTTCACCTCCATTCCACAATCGCCGAGCTGATCCACCAGCATACGCCGGACTGCATCGCCACCGAGGCGATTCTCTTTGCGGCAAACCGCACCACAGCGCTCGACGTGAGCAAAGCGCTCGGAGTGGTGCTGTTGGCTGCGGAGGAAATGAAGTTGCCTTGGCGCGAGTACACGCCGCCACAGGTGAAATTGACGGTCACCGGCTCAGGAAGCGCGAACAAAAAGCAGGTGCAGTTCATGGTCACCCGACTGCTGAGTCTGAAGGAGACTCCTAAGCCGGATGATGTCGCGGATGCGTTGGCGGTCGCAATTTGCCACGCCGTTTCCGCACGGATGCGGGCCCTCTGACGGGTATTCTGAACCGGCTGGCGACGCCCAGCAGAGGTCCTCGCATGTCTTACGATTCATGGATGAACGCGCATAGAGTCGCCGTTATGGGAGCCGGCACGATGGGAAGTGGCATCGCGGCACACCTTGCCAATCTGGGCTTCGACGTTACGCTCTTCGACTTAGCGCGCGAGACCGCGCAGGCCGGACTCGACCGAGCTGGGCAAAACCGACCTCCCCACTTTTACGGCCAGGACGCTGTGCACCGCGTTCGGGTTGCGTCGCTCGCCGACGATCTGATCGCGCTGCGCGATGCGGACTGGGTTTGCGAAGCGATCATCGAGAAAATGGACGCGAAGCGAGCGCTTTACGAAGCGATAGAGCCGGTTCTTCGTGACGATGCGATGATCAGCACAAACACAAGCGGTTTGGAGATCAGGCTCCTAGGCGATGGCAGATCGAAATTGTTTCGAGATAGATTTATCGGAACGCATTTCTTTAATCCTCCTCGATATTTGAAACTAATCGAATTGATTCCCACCGAGGAGACCGATCCCGGTGCCATTTCGGCAATGACAGCTTTTCTGGAAGATCGAGTGGGCAGACGCGTGGTTCTTGCGAAAGATACTCCCGGATTTATCGCCAATCGGTATGGCATGTGGGCACTTTATCAAGCAATACACACGGCCGAGAAACTGAAATTCAGCGTTGAGACAGTGGATACGCTGACCGGCCCCTTTATCGGCAGGCCAAGAACCGCAACTTTTCGCCTTGCGGACCTGATCGGCCTGGACATTATGGCCGACGTGGCGGGCAATTTGGTGCTTCGTTGCGGCAATGACCCACTACGCTCGAACCTAAATATGCCGGCGAGCATCGCAAATTTGATCGAGCTCGGGTGGATCGGATCGAAGGCAGGTCAAGGCTACTACAAGAAGGAAGGCGACCAATTTCTAAGCCTCGATTTTAGGACCAAAGCGTATCGCCCGAGAGTGGACGCCGACATTCCATTCCTCGCAAGCGTCGCGAGACTGCCCATCGGCGAGCGAATTCGGCAGACGCTCGAGCAGCGCGGAGAAGCCGGCGAGTTTTTGCGCGAGCATCTAGTTCCGGCGCTTTTGTATGCCGCTGAGATTGGCCCAGAAATTTCTTATTCAGTGAAAGATTTCGACGAAGTAATGAAATGGGGTTGGGGGTGGGCGATGGGGCCGTTCGAATTGATCGACGAAATCGGCTACGGCACGCTAAAGAATTACTCGACTTCAACACCTCTGGCCGAGAAGTCGCCATTCTACAAGAAGGGAGCACCTTTGGATTTGCAAACATTGACGCATTCCGAGCATCGCCATGAAAGCCGATACGCCACTGTTTCCGATTTTCCGATCATAAAGGAAAACACTTCTTGGGCCAAGCGTGACGACCTTGCCGGCGGGACCATTTTCGAATTCCGTTCGAAAATGAACGCGCTCAATCCGGAAATCGTCGTCGCGCTCCTGGGGCATCTTGAGGCAAATCCTGAGTCGCGAATTACGCTCGCAAACGAGGGCCCGGCATATTCGGTCGGTTTCGATTTGGCGTACCTTTTGAAGCTGGCTGAAGAAGGGCAATTCGACGAGGTCCAAGCGGCATTGCGACTCCTTCAGAAGTGCGGCTTGGCATTGCGGAGGGCACGATCGGCAGCCGCGCTTCACGGATTTGCATTGGGAGGTGGGCTGGAACTGGCGATGCACTGCAGGGCGGTCGTGGCACATCCTGAAACGACCGTGGGCCTGCCGGAAGCTTTGGTGGGGCTAATCCCGGCGGGCGGCGGCACGGCGCTCATGCGGATGCGAACGCAGCACGACATTCATTTCTTGAGCAGCGCGGCGATATCGTTGGCCTCTGGCCGAAAGGTACCCGCTCCTGAAGGACACAAGTACCATTTTATGAGAGAGCGAGACGAACTGGCAGTTAATCCCGACCAGGTCACCTCGCGCGCTCTGACCGCCGGCCGGCCAGAAGAAAAGTCAACGGCATGGCTGCCGGCGCCAGCGCCTCTTGCCGGCATGATCGACTCCGAGATCGATAAACTGAGGGCCGGCGGCGTTATCGGAGAATACGGCGAGACAATCGCGGGAGAAATCAAAAGGATATTCGTCAAGGCGCGCAGTGAGGAAAGCGCTTTGGAAATGGAGGTCGAGTCTTTCTTGAACCTATTGGGTAAACCGCGAACTCAGCTCCGAATTCGGCACATGCTCGAGAAGGGCAATCCGCTCAACAATTAGACATGAAAATACTCGTTCCCATCAAGAGGGTGCCCGACCCGTACGCGAAAATCAAAGTCAATTCTTCCGGTGACGGCATCGAAACGGTCGGGCTTAAGTACGAAATCAACCCGTTCGACGAGATTGCGGTCGAGGAGGCGGTGCGAATCGCGGAATCTGCGCATTCAGAAATCGTCGTTGTATCGATAGGCAGCGTGGAATGTGAGGAGCAGATCAGGAAAGCGCTGGCGATGGGCGCTAATCGTGCCATTTTGGTGGAAACTTCCGAAGAATGCGACTCTTTGGGAATCGCGAAAATACTGAGCAAGATCGCCGATAAAGAACAGCCTGATATCATCCTCATGGGCAAGCAAGCCATCGACGACGACTCGAACCAGTCCGGCCAGATGCTGGCCGCCATTAGGAAATGGCCACAAGCGACGTGCGCGAGCAAGATTACGTTGGAGAATGGAAGCGTGCAGGTAATTCGCGAAACCGATACCGGCCAAGAAACGCTCAAGATGCCGCTGCCCGCGGTAATTACGGCTGATTTGCGCCTAAACGAACCACGCTATGTCGCGCTCCCCGGAATCATCAAAGCACGCACGAAACCGATAGAGAAATTAACATTGTCGGATATGGGTATCAAAGCCGAAAATCGCGTCAAGATCACGACGATGCGGCATCCGCAGGGAAGAGCGCCGGGGCGAAAGGTAGCGAATGTCGACGAATTAGTGAAGGCATTGAAAGAAGAAGCGGGTGTACTTTGATGGCTGATTTACTGCTTATCGCGGCGTCCGCTGCAGAATGCGAGAGTCTGGCGGCCTTTGGGCAGGCGTATGGCGCCGGTTACGATATTCTATGCCTATCCGGATCTGCGCCCACAGACCTGGGAGCGGAGCGAGTTCTGAACGCGAATTCCGAAGTGCCCACTGCGGATGCGCTCGCCTCCGCGCTCGCGCCGATCGCAAAGGAATACAAAGTCGTCGCTGCATCCGCTTCGATGACGGGCAAAGACTGGGCGCCGCGTCTTGCGGGATTGGTCGACAGACCCATGGCTAGCGATATTATCGCCGTTCTCGGGCCTGGCCGTTTCTCTCGGCCCATGTACGCCGGCAACGTAATCGCGGATGTGGAGATCGGAGCCTCGGAGTTCGTCCTGACGGTGCGCTCGACGGCCTTCGCAAGTCCAAAGCGTTCGGGCGGGTCGGTTTCGGAAGACGTATCGCTTTCTTATTCTGGGTCTACGGACAGGACCGGAGTGGCCGCCTCGGACGGCGGTAGGCCAGACCTTTGCCAAGCGCGCGTCGTAGTTTCCGGTGGCCGCCCGCTCAAGGACGCTGAGACTTTTGAGAAACTAATAGGCGGCCTTGCGGACGTTCTGGGCGGGGCGGTCGGAGCAACGAGAGCGGCTGTAGACAACGGCATTGCGCCGAATGAGTTGCAGGTTGGCCAGACCGGAAAGGTCGTCGCCCCCGAGCTTTACATCGCTGCAGGAATCAGTGGAAGCACCCAACACATGGCAGGGATGAAGGACAGCAAGGTGATCGTCGTAATAAACACCGACCCCGAGGCGCCGCTGTTCGAGATCGCTGACTACGGCTTGGTCCAAGACCTGTTCATTGCCGTACCGGAATTGATCGAGAAGCTACGGGCGTAGGCGCAGCGGCGTTTCGTCAGGCTTTCTGTAGCCGTTTATTCGGGCCTGCTCTTCCTGGCCGATTGCGGTTTCCAGCCGAGCCTTCTTATCGAGGAGATTGGTGCGCTCGGCCTCAACCGCCTGCATTCGCGCTTCGTTTCGGGCTTTCGCCGCAGACTGTTGGCGATAAATCTGCCACGTTTCGCGATTGAGGTATACAGCGCCACCTACGGCAATTGCCAAGCCCAAGATCCACCACTTGCTCTTTCGTTTCATTTTTCCTCCGGTTGATTTACCCTCAGTAGAGTAACAAAATTCGTTGCGCCCGGCATTCCGACGGGAAGCCCTGCGGTGATGACCACCATGTCGCCGGCCTTGAGAAATCCCGCTTCGAGAGCCGCCGAAAATCCGGTTGCGATCATTTCTTCCGTTGCGCCGAACGACTTGGTCAGCAAGGGGCGGACTCCCCAGAAAAGCGAGGTCTGCCTGGCTGTTCTCTCGCTGTGCGTCGCGCATAGAATTACGGCCTTTGGCTTGTATTTCGAGACCATTCGTGCCGCAAACCCACTCGTGGAAAATGCGAGGATATTCTTTGTGCGAAGATTGGTTGCGATCATCACGGCTGCGTGCGCGACCGCTTCTGTTGATTCGGAGATGCGTTCGGGTTCCTGCGCCGCGATGGCTTTCGCGAAGATGCTGCTTTGCTCGGTCTTGACGGCGATTTTGTCCATGTAGTCGACCGCTTCGATGGGATGGGCACCGGCCGCCGTCTCGCCGCTTAGCATGATAGCGTCGGTGCCATCTAGGATTGCGTTCGCGATATCTGTTGCTTCAGCTCGCGTGGGCCGCGGGTTGTGAACCATGCTTTCCATCATTTGGGTTGCGGTTATTACGGGCTTTCCGGCTACGCGGCAAAGGCCGATAATTCTTTTTTGCACCAGGGGCACATCTTCGATCGCCATTTGCAGACCGAGGTCGCCGCGCGCAACCATAATTGCGTCGCTCACGGCGATAATGTTCTCGATGTCCTGGACGGCGTCGCGCATTTCTATTTTTGCGATAACGCGTAACCCAGAATCTGCCTTTTTCGTCGATTCGGCGACAAGGCGAACATCGTCGGCGGATTTCACATAGCTGATCGCAACATATTCCACGCGCTTTTCGGCACCGATCTTCAGGTCTTCGCGATCCTTCGTTGTCATCGCTGGTGTGTCGAAGCTTACGCCTACTACTGTTATCCCCTGCTTGGTGCGAATGGTGCCACCCGAGAGACACGTGAGGGTTATTTCGCCACCTTCCAGGGAAGCGACGCGAAAGGACACATCGCCGTCTCCGGTGAGCAGTCTGCGCCCGGTTTCCAAAACGTGTAGAACTTCCTGATGAGGTATGGGTAGTTTGCCCGGCCCGTTTCCCACAACGACCTGCTGCCCGGAAACGACGAGCATCTCCTTACCCGGTATCGTTCCGAGCCGGAACTTCGGCCCTTGCAAATCGAGAAGGATGGCCACGTGCGCTTTACGCTTGGTGGAGATTTCACGTACCCAGTCGATCCATCGCGAGCGCGTGTCCCAGTCGCCGTGGCTACAGTTGATGCGCGCGACGTTCATGCCCGCGCCGATAAGCGCGTCGATTCCTGCGACGGAATCAACGGCGGGCCCTAGCGTGCAAACGATCTTCGTCTTCCTGAACATCCTTAACCATCCTTGGCCGGGTCAACAATTTTCAGACTCTTTCTACTTGCCGGAACGCTTCGTCCATTTTGCGTACACCGCCGCACCAGCGTACTCGGCGGAACCGTGCAGTTCTTCCTCGATCCTAAGGAGTTGGTTGTATTTCGCAACGCGGTCGGTGCGGCAAGGCGCCCCGGTCTTTATCTGGCCGCAGCGGGTGGCGACCGCCAGATCGGCTATCGTTGTGTCCTCGGTCTCACCGCTTCGGTGGCTCATTACCGAGGTGTAGGCTGCCGTTCGCGCGAGGTTGACGGCCGAGAGCGTTTCTGTGAGCGTTCCTATCTGGTTGATCTTAATGAGGATGCTGTTCCCAATCGATTCGTCAATTCCTCGCGTGAGCCGCTCCACATTCGTCACGAAAAGGTCGTCTCCAACGAGTTGGCACTTATCGCCGAGGATCGATGTCAGCAGTTTCCAGCCCTCCCAATCGTCCTCTGCCAGACCGTCTTCGATGCTGACAATTGGATACTTGTCTGCAAGTTCTTTGTAGTAAGCGACCATATCCGCGGACGCGCGTTCCCTCACGGCGCCTGCCTTGAACTTGTAGACGCCGCCTTCGTAGAACTCCGAACTCGCTGCGTCGATGGCAACCCTCACTTGACTGCCGGGTTCGTAGCCCGCCTTCTGGATCGCGTCTACGATGTAGTCGAATGCGAGCTCTTGCGTATCGAGGTTCGGCGCGAAACCGCCCTCGTCCCCGACACCGGTGAGCAAGCCCTTGCCGCCAAGTACCTTCTTGAGGGCCATGTAGACTTCGGTACCCATTCGGAGAGCTTCGGCGAAGCTCTCCGCGCCGACCGGGGCGATCATGAATTCTTGGATATCTACGTTGCTCGAAGCGTGCTTGCCGCCGTTCAGGATGTTCATCAGCGGGACCGGGAGAAGTGTTGCAGCGGTGCCTCCGACGTAACGATATAGCGGTAGGCCAGCAGAAATCGCGGACGCTTTCGCAACGGCAAGGGAGACGCCGAGGATAGCATTGGCCCCTAGGCGGCTCTTGTTCGGGGTGCCGTCGAGGCCGATCAGCGTTTCGTCGATGAAGCTTTGCTCCTGCCCCTCGAGACCGAGAATTTCCGGGCCGATCACGTCGTTGACATTCGCGACTGCCTTCTGCACACCCTTGCCGCCGTATCTCGTCGCGTCCTCGTCGCGGAGTTCGACGGCTTCATGCGCTCCCGTACTGGCGCCGCTCGGAACTGCCGCCCGCCCGAAACTACCGTCGGCAAGGGTCACTTCCACTTCGACCGTCGGCGTCCCGCGGCTGTCCAAAATTTCACGACCGACAAGGGCTACAATGGTCGCCATAGAAACCTCCCTGTTTCACGGGAGAAGTTTACCCGCCGGGAATTTTCATGGGCCGAAGAAGACTCGTTGTCGCGAACTGGAAGATGAACCTTACAACGCCGGAGGGCTGCAGCTTGGTCGAGGCCGTGTTGGGCACGGCAAAACAAAGACCCGAGGTCGACGTCGTGGTTTGTCCGAGCTTCGTTTCGCTGCAGCCCCTTGGAAGGTCGCTGGCCCATACGCCTGTGGCGCTTGGGGCTCAAGACGTGTTCTGGTTAGGCAAGGGAGCATATACTGGACAAGTTTCGCCCAGAATGTTGGTCGATTCCGGCTGCCGATATTGCATCGTGGGCCACAGTGAGGCTCGCGGGCGATTCGGATCCGAACCGCCGAGACCCTTGTCGTATTTTTCCGATACGGATGAGACAGTGGCTCAGAAAGTTTCAGCACTGGTGTTCGCGAACATCGTGCCCATTCTGTGTGTCGGCGAAACCGCGCTGGAGCGACAGGACGGCAGGACGGATGAAGTGGTCGCTGAACAGTTGGCCAAGGCTCTAGAACGCGTCGCGCCGGAGGAGTGCTCAAACCTCACAATTGCTTATGAGCCCGTTTGGGCGATCGGAACCGGAAACGTTTGCGACGCCGACGAGGCCGCGAGGATGTGCGGGTTGATTCGCGACGAGGTTGCCTCAATTACCGATTCTGCTTGCGGAGACCAAGTGCGGATCCTTTACGGTGGCAGCGTGAAAGCTTCCAACTGTGCGGAGATTTTCGCGAACAGTCAAGTAGACGGCGCCCTGGTCGGTGGGGCGAGCCTGATCGCCGACGAGTTTTCCAAAATAGTACTATCCGCCTGAAACCTATATGGAAACGCGAACCCCTTCATCCACCATCGTCCAAATGTCGGAGCTGATGACTCCCGGCAATGCAAATTTTCTCGGCAAAGTCTTCGGCGGTGCGATCCTTGCATTGCTCGACAAAGTAGCATACGTAACTGCCAGCAGGTTTGCCGGGAAGATATGTGTCACCGCAAGTTTCGACCGGGTGGACTTTCACAGCCCGATCGAGGTCGGGGAGTTGGTACATATGGTGGGCAGTGTCGACTTTGCTGGCCGGACGAGCGTGCAAACGCGCATCGAGGTGTATGCGGAAAACATCCACGAGGGAACCACGAGGCATACCAACAGCTGCATCGTCACGATGGTCGCTATCGACGACGACGGGAAGCCCACGCCCATACCCCAACTGATTGCCGAGACGCGCGAAGAGAAGATCAGGTTTTTGCAAGGGAGAGCCCGGAAAGAATGGGCCAAGACACATGTGACGGATAGCCTAGAGCTCCTAGGGAAGCTGGAGTCGATGGACGACGCCGAACTCGACCGTCTTATGCAATCCGATCTGCGCCCATAAACTCTCGAAGCGGCTCGGGAATTGTTACGCTTCCGTCTGCCTGCTGGTAGGTTTCGAGCAGCGCCGCCATTAATCTTGGGCATGCGACCCCACTCGCGTTGAGCGTGTGAACAAACCTGGGTTTCGCGCTCGGCTCCGGGCGGTAGCGGATGTTCGCCCGACGGGCCTGGAAGTCCTCGAAATTGCTCACGCTACTGACTTCCAAGTACTGCCCCACCCCCGGCGCCCACACTTCCAGATCGTACTGCTTAGCATTTGAAAAACTCATGTCGCCTGTGCAAATAGATACAACGCGGTAGTGCAAGTTCAAAGCCTGCAAAATGCTTTCCGCATTCTCGCGAAGCGATTCCAATTCGTCGTAGCTCGTTTCCGGTGTGGTGAATTTCACCATTTCGACCTTATCGAATTGATGGACCCTGAGCAGACCGCGGGTGTCTTTACCCGCGGCTCCGGCCTCGCGCCGGAAACAACCTGAAAAGGCAACATAACGAATGGGCATGTCGGAGGCGTCGAGAATCTCATCACGGTGTAGGTT
>JACDEQ010000035.1 GCA_013816225.1 Armatimonadota bacterium
CCCAGCGCCTTGAAAGCCCATACGTTCGCGCGGAAATTGATCTTGTGCGGAGGGAGCGTGTGGTTTCGCCCGTGGCGAGGTAGGAACGCGACCTTGCGGCCGGAGACCTCCGCCACGAAGACGCTGTCGCTCGGTGGGCCGTACGGCGTGTCCACCTTTACTTCGCTGACATTCTCGAGCAGGGAATAGAACCCTGAGCCGCCGAATACTCCGATCCCTGCCGTATCGCTCATTTATCTAACCTCCATGTTCTGAAATTCGCGGCTCATCGCCGAAAGCACGGCTTGGACGTCCGCTCCTGCGCGAAGCAGCAGGTCGCGGTCGACCTGGAGTATCCGGCCCTCTTTCGCCGCCTTCGTGCCCTTCCATGCGGGGCCGCTGTACTGCGCCGGCGGGTCGCTTGCGAATACTATATCGGGATTCCATTCCAGGACCTGCTCGGGATTTACCTGCGCGAATTTGTCTCCCGGCGGGCCGATCGGCTCGCCCCCGGCATTCCTGATCAGGTCGGCCTGCAAGGAGTCGACGCCGGCGACCCACGGCCGGTTTCCACCCATGGCGACCAAGGCCCTCGGCTTGGGATCGAGGGGAATGGACTTTGCGGACCTCACGACGGCCATGAGCGCGTCCACCCTGTCGCTGGCTTGAGAGTATTGCTGCGTGAGCGCGCCGAGCTTCCAAACCGCTTCCACCCAAGCGTCGATCGAGTTGATGTCGAATGTGACCACATCGAAGCCCTTCTGCTCCTTGATTTTCGCCAGATCGACGGGATTGATGAGGTTCTCCTCGACGACGATCAGGTCGGGCTGCAGTTTGATAATCTTTTCGATGTCCGGTCGTGGATTGGCTACGATCGTGATACCCTTGATGGTGTCGGGCTTGGTGTCGCCGGCCGTGCGCCCGACGAGCAGGTGCGTAGAGTTCAGCATGGCGATCAACTCGGTAGTGCTCGGGCTGAGCGAGATGATCCGTCCGTAGACCTTTTCAGGCAGCTCGCCGCCGTACTGTCGGGAGGGTTGGGAGCATCCGGTTAAGGCGAGGGCCACAAAAAATGGAAGCCAGCGCTTCATAGCTTATTCTGGCACGCGTGGGCTTGGCTCGTGTGCGACGATGGGGCTACACTCGCGATTCTTGCGGCGATTGCGATTACCGCTCCCACCGATCACCTAATTCTGCGGACAGCTCTATCGCCTACTAAGAACTTGGGCGGTTACCCATGCTGGCGCCTGCAGGTCGGTCAATCGCAAGGCGGAGCTTGGAACCGGTGTGCGAGGGCAAATCCCCTTCGGCCTCGACAGTCCTCGGCAATAAAGAACCGCTGCCCATCACTGGTTTCGGAGTAACTCACCACGTCCGCGTCGGCAAGTTCCTCGGAGGGTCGTCTCCATCACGCCTATCACCCGTGGGAGTGATGGGATAAGAAGGTCGTCGAGCGTTTATCGTTGCTGTGCGGTCGAATATTCCTTGGCGCCCTGGGCGATCCATTGGGTGATCTTGTCGATGTCTTCCTTGGATAGCGGCTCTTTCTTGAACGGCATTCGAGGCTCCACGTCGCCGGTTATCCTCTTGACGAGCTTGCTGCCGCCGCTATCACCCGCGACCACCATAGCGCCGTGCTCGCTGCCCTTCAGGACGGCGGCGTAGCTGTCGAGGCGCAGTTTTTCGGAGGCCTTCTTCGCTCCGTGGCAGCCGACGCAATTGGCGTCGAAGATAGGCTTCACATCGTTGTAGGCCAGCATCGTCCCAGGCTTTTCGGCTGTCGGGCCGGCCGTTTCGCTCCCGGAATCGGTCGGAGTATCAGTGCCACACGCCCAAGTGCATGCGAGGACGGCTGCGGGAATGACGAATTTCTTCATTTGCTCTCCTTTGCCTATGGCTTAAGTACGTCCATTTCGCCGAGATGATATGACAGTCCTGCCATGCACATCGACTCGGCGCCGACAAAGGGGAGAAAACTTGGTGGAGGCGGGGGGAATCGAACCCCCTTCCAAAGTCGGCGCACTCAGGGTCACTACGAGCGTAGTCTGCCATTATTTTCGTCCCAAGGCTGCCGGCGGACGGGCCACCTTAGGGCATGCTCGATTTGTTTCGCGCACGTCGCCTCGAGTGGCGGCTTCGCGCGCTATCCTGATTTATTCGTCGCTACCGGGTTGCCTACAGGCTCGGCTCCCCGGGCGTGCTACCTAGTTCTTAGGCAGCGAGAGCGTAATCGTTATTCGCAATTACTTGTTTTGCCGCTTTTTACGAGGCCCGCGGCGCCTCGGCTCGCAACCGAGAGAGGAACGGCTCTGTCGAAACCGGTCGCCCCCAAGTTGTAGATAGTATAGAACAAATGTATGCGCTCCGATGTTCCTTATGTGCGGCGGAACGAGATTTCGTCCGTGTCCTTTCCGCTTCCCGAGCGCGCCACGACGCGAAACTTTCCCTTCTCCAGGGCGACCGTGGTATCCCAACGGCCGTTCAATACCGACAGGCTTTGCCGGGCCACGTGGTTGCCGCCGGAGTCGTACACGTCCAGGATTACGTCGTACTCCGTGCTCGTCCCGCGGATACGTACCGGCGATCCCTTTACGCCGACTCCGTTCGCCGGCGACGTGATCTTTACTCTTGCCTCTTGGGAAGACGTGTTGTAGTGGAACTGGACCTCGTCCACGTCGCCTCCCGACACCGAGGAAGCGACTACCCGGTACGCACCGGGGTCCAGCTTGAGGCTCACGCTCCATCTGCCTCTCTCCACTCCGATAGACCGGCGCGCAACAGCTGCGCCCTTGGAGTTGTACACCACAAGTTCCACACTCTTCTCCGTGCTGGTTCCTTGTATGGCCGCCCGGGACGTGTTCACGGCCGCGCCGTTCTTGGGATATGTAATCGCCGCTCGCTTCTCACCCGACGACCCTTTGCTGTAGCTAAACGAAACCTGGTCGAACCCTCCCCCGCCACTGCCCGCGGCGATCGCGCGATATCTCCCCGGGGCCAGGCCGAGCGAAGTGCTCCAGCGCCCGTTAACCACTCGCAACGTCTGCTTGGAAACCGCGCCACCATCCCTGCGGAACACGGTGAGGGCGATGCTGGTCGAGGTGCTTGTGCCCTGAATATCCGCGCGTAATGTATGCAAGTCCGCGCCATTTTTGGGATAGGTGATCGAAACGCGACGATCGCCCGGCAAGCCCCAATCGGGCCCAGAGGTCGATACCGAAAAGCGTACTTCGTCAGAATCGGCCATACGCGCAAGGCCGAGGACTGCGCGGTACACACCCTTCGAGAGCTTCTCTGTGGCAGACCACTTCCCGTTCTTCACCTCCACCCGGCGCTGCCTTATCATCTTGTTGGTGCGGTCGAAGATCCTTAGCTCGACCATCGGCACCGTACCCACGCCTTCGAAGCGAACGCTGGCCGAATCGACGTTGGATAGCGGTACGGGCTTGGTAAAGTGACCCACGAACCCACCGGTCGGCGGCTTGCCCCAGTCGGTGTCGCTCTCCCACCTATTACCATTTGCGAGAGTCACTACCGCGTCGCGCGCTTCATAGTTCAAGCGGCGAACCTTGACGCTGTAGGTGAAGTCGGTGGCCGACCATCCACCGCTCCTGGAGAAGTAACCGCGTCCTGTAATTCTCGATTCCGATGTGGAGAGGAAGGCGGACTTGGTTTCGACGATGCCGACGAACGCGCCTGCCCCTGCGTTATCGCGCACAAGCGCGCGAACGGCCATATGCGCCGCACGATGCTCGCCGGCGGTATCGGCCAACGCGGATGTCGGTGCAGCGACGAGGGTAACGACTAAGAAAATTGCGTAGTTCATGATATGACTCTCCGCCGAATCTACCCTAAGCACCTGCTATATTGATGGAGAAATGAGGTCCGTTGCAACAGCTGCCGTGATTCTCTTTGCTGCGTGTTCACCGAGCCAAGAACCGTTCCTGATCTCGAAGAACGAAACTCTGAGCGCGGCCGCCCTGAACACAAAGGCCGCGGCTCATTTCAAGGGTAAGTACGCCTTGCCGAAAGCCACGTTTGCGGTCGACATTTACAATGTGGCCTACGATTCCGTCGATTGGCTCGGAAGGAAGCGAAAGCTTACGGGGTGCGTCGCATTTCCGCAAGGATCGGCTCCGCGCGGGGTCGTTCTTTTCTACCATGGCACCATCAGCGACCGGCGCCTTTCGCCTTCCCGGTACAACGGATCGCAGACCGAAACGGAGGCCGAGCTCGCCATTGGCGCCTTCGCTACGGCGGGATTCGCGGTCGCTGCGCCCGATTATATCGGGTTGGGTGACAGTCCGGGCGCGCATCCGTACCCTCTCGCATCGATCAATGGGTCTTCGGGCATCGATCTCCTTCGGATCGTAAGACCGATGGCTAAGCAGCTGAATGTATCGGTCGGGCCAAAGGACTATGTTGCCGGGTACTCCGAGGGCTGAGCCTGCGCGATGTGGGCGGCGTGCCAAACAAATGTCCGGTTCGAGGCTGCCGCGCCGATGGCGGGCCCGTACGACCTCACGGGCGTCACTCTCGACAACCTCCTCAAGCCGACCGCGCAGCCGGCAACTTATGCCGCCAGGCTCTATCTCATCGCTTTCATCGGGTATTCCGCGAGCCGGTTGTTCGGAATCGACCTGAAGGACTATTTCACGCCATCCTTCGCTTCGTACATTCCGGTAGTTTTCGAGCAGGAGCTGACCGATCTTGCCCGGATCAAGAAACTGGCTGCCAAGGGCGTCCAAGTCGGGGCTATCGGCTCGGTAAAGAAAGCCCTCTCCGGCCGCTTTCGGCGAGTGGTGAAGGACAGGGACTTGTCGGATCCGCTCATGGCATTGCTCGACAAGGAAGACCTGTGGGATTCTGTTGTCACCTGCAGGACACTCTTCGTATGCTTGTATCCGGACGAACTCGTGCCGTGGGGAAACACCTACCGAACCGTTTCGAACTTATGGAGGGTGGGTCTCCAGAAGGAGTACGTGAATTACCTGGTCATCCGCGACAAACTGAACCACGTCACGGCGGCAGCGCCGTCGATTGCGCTTGCCCGAAGGTACTTCCTGGGCAAAGGGAACTGAGAACGGGTTGATCACTGTTTGGCAAGTCGCGGACACTGTTGACCACGGTATAGTACAAAAGCCGGCGCGCTAGGGTTCCTTTTGGTTCAGAACCGTGCGAGCCAGGCTTTCGACGCCGAATCCAGAATCGCCCAGTACTTTCCGGTTGCGCTTCTCGCGAGGACGCGAAAATCGCCGACTTTGGTCCAGTCGGTAGCGCTTCTCTTGAAAGTGGCGCTGGTTGTGTAGAAAAGCTGCCCGCGAGAAAGAAACGGGCTTACGGCGTGGGGGCAGGGCACCTTACGGGCCTTCTTCGAGCCCAGCTTGGTCATATGCACCCCGAAGTCGCCGCGGCCGCCCACGAGCAGCTTGCTTTGCGGGTCGTATTCGATGTAATCGAGACCGGGGCCGCAAGACCCGACGAGCCGCTGTCCACTTTTGTCCACAGCGAATATCTGTCCGGGCAGGCTTCGCTGCGGCTGAAGTACATACCAAGCAGCCTGTTTGGCCCCGACAGCGACGGCCGGCATGGAGAACTTTCGTGCCACCTCGATATCCTCGTTCGGCTTCTGACCGCGCTTGTCGAAAAACAAGCGAGTAAGCCGCGCATGCTTATCAGTGCTTACGCTGAGCATAAGTCGATTGGCATTGGAAGCTTGAAGAAGCCTCAGATCGGCACTTTGATAAATCCGTTGTTCGGGTGGCTTCTTAAGATGTGCGTATTGGCTCGTAGTAACGGACAAGGGTTTTCCGTTATGGCGGTACAAGAATACGGCCTCCGGCGGCGAGCTGCACTTGGCCAAGAGCTCGAAACGTTCGATCTTGCCGGAATTGACAAACGCGTTCTGGCCGTCTTCGGAAAGCAAGCAGTGAATGAGACCCTCGTTTTTCGCGCTGCGCACGAACTCGGGGTTGCGAATACGATTGACGCTTGTCGCGCCCGGGATGTCAGTTGTAAATGTGATCAGCGTAATAATAATTATCGTGAGCATATTAGCACCTATGGAGCGATTTCTAAGTTGAGACGGGATAGCACGAGAAGAAAGGGCATGGTTGCTGCGCCGGCGTTCGCGATGCGAACTTCCAGGGTCTTTCTCTCGCCTTGGAGAACTGGTAACGAGCCGTCTTGAGTCAAGGAGACAATGTTGAGATTACTATCGCTGCCATCTGGATTCGCCCAAATTATTGGGGAGACACCTCTATCGGGCCGATTTTGCCACTCGCGTATTTCGGCAGCGCCAAAATAACGGTCACCTGTATGCATCGCAATCAAGTACGCGAACCAAATCGCCGCTAGGCGCAAGGTTGCAGGTGACGGTGCATCGGTAGGTAAGGTCAACTCCGAACAACCCTTCGTTTTTTCTTGCCAAGAACGGCTGCAACGCGTTTCTCTTGACCTTTGTATATCAATATGATATCATAACGATGTCAGGGAGACAAAATGAAGAAAGAACGAGAAGTTGGGGCATTGAACGGCATCATGATGCTGTTCGTGACTTTGGGTTTGTATGTGATCGTAGGCTACGCAGTCTACGCAGCAGTATTGGAGGGTAACGCCGGCCGCCCTGTGACATGGCTTATCATGGGATCGACTCTGGCATTCCTCGTAGCATCGCTGGTTTCGATAGGGTTCTTTATCGTAGAGCCCAACGGCAGCAAGGCGCTTCTGCTCTTCGGCAACTACAAGGGCACGGTCAAGCAGCCGGGGCTTCATTGGGCTAACCCGTTTATGTCGAAGCGTGGGATCAGCCTTCGGGCGCGCACGCTGAACGGCGAAAAGCTGAAGGTCAACGATCACGCGGGAAACCCGGTCGAGATCGCCGCGATCACGGTATGGCGAATCAAGGACACGTTCGAAGCTTTGTTCGAGGTGAACGACTTCGAGGACTACGTGAACTTGCAGAGCGAAACTGCCGTGCGACATATGGCTTCGAGTTACCCGTACGACGCGGATGACGAAGTGTTGTCGCTGCGCCGTAATGCAGACGAAATCTCCGGCCACTTGCGTGATGAAATCAGCGCCCGGCTCCAACGCGCCGGCGTCGAGGTGCTCGAGGCGCGCCTTTCCCATCTCGCCTACGCCCCCGAAATCGCCGGAGCGATGCTGCGTAGACAGCAGGCATCCGCGGTCATCGCCGCTCGGCAGAAGATCGTTGACGGTGCCGTGGGAATGGTCGAGATGGCCCTCACCCGCATGGAAGCCGAAGGCGTGATCAAGCTCGACGAAGAGCGCAAGGCACAGATGGTGACGAACCTCATGGTCGTCCTTTGCTCCGAGCATGGCGCGCAGCCGGTGGTCAATTCCGGGTCCCTCTACTAAGCGTATGGCCGAGCGCAAGTCGATCCTGCTGCGAATCAGCCAGGAACTCTGGGCTGATCTGCAGCGCATCGCCGAGAGCGAGTTTCGATCTCTCAACGGCCAGATCGAGTACCTCTTGCAGGAGGCGGTAAAGAAAAGGAAAGGGAAGCGAACTCGAAACACCAGGACCTAGGGTGTCCAGTGCAGCGCCCAAGTATCGTCGTAGTATTCGAAATCTATGCCGCCGTAGGCACTCGATTCTCCACCGAAGACAATAGTGCGGTTCAACGCGGGATCGTACGTTTCGGCCGCTGAATGCCTGGCGCCCGGGTCTTGTGGCCGAAGACGCTTCCACGCCACGCCGTCCCACACCATCGCGTCTCTTTGCGACGACCCGAACTCCTCCAATCCGCCGTAGTTTACGATCTTTCCGGCTGCTTCGTCGAACACGAATACACCGCTAAAGCGCTGATCGATGTCGGCGACGTAAACATGGTTCCAGCTAGACCCATTCCATGTATAGGTGCCGTTTCTGCTGTCTCTAAAGACGGCCACATTTGCCGTCCGGTCGTAGGCTGCATCATAGTAGTAAGAATCAAGTGGCACCGGACTCCGAAGTTCGGACCAACGTGCGCCGTCCCACGTCCATAAGGCCCATCGTTGCGGATCCGCGCTCCGGCCCGACAGCATTATAACGGCATGCCTATTGGTATCGAACCAGATACGGCCAGCGAACGGTGGCCTGGTTCCGGCCACGTTTGATTTTCTCCAGTCACTGCCGTTCCAGAGCCACGTGTCGTTCAGCCCGAACCACTGCTCGCTCCTGCCAGGCCTGCGTCCCCCGAACAGCACCACCTGCTGATGGGCTTCGTCGTAGGCCATGCTTGCCCTTTCTCGCGCAGGTGGGCTTATTAGAGGTAGCGCTTGACGCCATCCGGCGCCGGCTTCGTAGATCCACGTGGTTCCCTGGAGAGCAAGGTCGCTGCCTACATATCCAATCGTCCCGCCGAAGTGGACGATATTTCCTCGCGCTCGGTCGAACGCCATCGACGAGCCCCGATAGGCAGGCGGGGCAGGGTCGTCATTCGTCCAAGTTTGACCATCATATCGCCAGAGGTCCCGGTAGCGTCTACCAGTCGCCCGTCCGCCAAACATCAAAATATGACCTGTTGCCGGCTCAACGGCGGCGCCGTGGCTCGCTCGCGGCAATGGCCCGGAGATCTCCCTCTGCAACCATGCCGAGCCGTTGAGCTCCCAAGTCTGGCCACTTCGTTCAAAGTAGGTTGATCCACCTCCAAAAAGAACGGACACGTTACGATTCGAATCGTACGAGAGAGAGTGTTGGCAGAGAGCGGGCCCCTCAGCCGCAATTTTCTTCCATGCGCCTCCGTCCCATTCCCACGTGTCCGAATGGGCGCGCTCAAAGGGCCCCGAGAGGCCGCCGTGCAGGACTACCTTGCCTCGGGCGGAGTCGTAGGCCATGGCGCAGTAGTACCGCGGACTCGGTCCCGTAGTCGATACGAGGCGCCAGTCGGCCCCATCGTACTCCCACGTGTCTCCTAGCCCTTCCCAGGGATTGCCTCCAAACATAACGATAACACCACGTCCTTCATCGAATGCTATCGCATGACCGTTTCGTGCGGGCGGGCGCTGGTTGGTAACGATCTCGGTCCAGGCGCCATCTCGGCGTTCGAACGTTCGATCCGTTGGCGTCCCGTCGCGGTCTTGACCTCCGAACAAAACCGAAACGCCCCGCTTCGAATCGAACGCCATGGCCGAGCCCGAGACGGCTTGCGGCAAAGTCGCCTCAGGAATCCGCTTCCAGAGGTTGCCATCCCATTCCCACAGGGATGGATCGATCACATAGCCTTGCGATTCAGTGTAATAGGTGTACCCCGAGCAAACGATCAGCACGCCACGGTGGCGGTCGTAAGCGGTCGCATGCCCGAATTGCGAAGGCGGTGAAGGTTCATCCAGGCGTTCCCAAACCCATCCTGCCGAAGCGGGCAGGACAGCCGTCGAGGCTGATAATGCTAACAAACGTGCGAACAAGCTCATATCTACACCTCCAGCATCTTGATTATGGGCTAACTCGACGAAACTTACGCGCTGTAACATCTAAGGCTCCGCGACCGGCAGCCAAACCTTCATTTCACCGGGCTCTCTGTTCGCCCAGGCGAAATAGGGGATGGCGGTCACGGTTGGTCTAGCCGAGGCGGTCGCTGGGGATTCGGCCGAGTAAAGGCTCTCGCCGGGTTGACCTATTAAGCCCTCGAATTGCAGCCGCGGTGCCTCGGCGGAAGAATCTTCTTGGATCGGCGCGCGAGGATCGATCGCCAGATCGGCGATGGGTATGCCGGAATTGTCCGCCGTTTCGATGCAATAAACGAGCAGGCCCCTAGTGAGTGCGACGCAATCGCGGCTGTCGGTGATTCGCGGATTTGCGAAGATGCGCGCAGGCTTCATCTCCAATTCCAGGTCGACCCTATCCCCGTGCAGCCATTGCTTGCGAACCCGGAAAAATCGTCCGGGTTGAGCGGCCTGCTCCATTCCGTTATAACGTACCGTTGCTCTTTCGACCCAGGAAGGTATGCGCAAGACCAGTTCGTAATGACTGTCGACGTGGTTGACGATGCGGATACTTCCCGACGCTGGGTAATCGGTAATCATTTCCAACGAATAGTTGCCGTCATCGATGCGGCAATTATCATAAAAGTTGCAATAAATTCCTTTGTCGTCAGTTGCAAAGAGCATGCCCCTTATGCTCGCTAGGGTTCGATAAATATTCGGAGGACAGCAGGCGCAGTCGTACCATTCCTTGCGAACATGATTTCCGTTCGAAGCAAGGGGGTTCACGTAAAAATAGCTCTTTCCGTCCTCCGACATTCCACTAAGGAATCCGTTATACATCGCGCGCTCGATCGTGTCCAGATATTTCGGATCTGCGCTAATCGCGAACAATCTCCAGTTCCACATCATGCTAGCGATCGCCGCGCACGTTTCAGCATACGCGCGGGCGTTCGGCAGTTCGAATGCCTCACCGAATGCTTCGCCTTCATGCCGAGCACCAATGCCGCCGGTGATGTAGGTTTTCTTTTGAACGTCATCCCAGAGTTTGTTCAGAGTCGACAAATACCGTTGATCGCCGCTTTCCAAGTAATAATCTGCTGCGCCGACATATAAGTAAAGGGCGCGCACGGCGTGCCCAACCGCCTCGTGCTGATCCAAAAACGGCAGATGATCTTGAACATATTCGCGGCCGCTCAGGACTCCTCTCCCTCTGGCTTCGATAAATCGATGCGCCAGCGTCAAGTAATTATCGTCGCCTGTAACGCGATAGAGTTCGATGAGCGCCATTTCCGCCTCGGGATGTCCGCAAGCCCCGACTGTTCCATCCGGGCCGAATTGTTCATAAAGGTAATTCGCGAATTTTGTGGCGGTGTCGAGAAGGGACGTCTCGCCGGTCGTACGATGGTGTGCCACCGCGGCTTGCATTAAGTGTCCGGCGCAATAAATCTCGTGGTCGCTCGCGAGATTCGAGAATCGCTTGTGGGCATTTTCGTTTGCGAACGACGTGTTAACGTATCCATCCTCGCCCTGCGCCCGCGCTACTTTCGCGATAATGTCTTCGGCGTCTACACCGGCGAATCCAGCAGCTTCGAGCCACTTGTACACGTCGCTGTCGCGGTAAACAAATCCTCGTAAAGGAGCGTGGCTCGTGCCTGCGGCAATGTCGAAGGCCTCGAACGAGCCGGTATCTTCCAGCATCCTCCGACCGTGTGGAATGCCCACGTCGCGGTTCAAACTTTCGCGGCGCCCCCAGAAGCCGCCCGTGAGAGTGACGGCGGATAGAGGTACGGGTCTAACCGCGGCGTGCGGGCTTTTGCTAAAATCGACAAGAGGATCGTGGCGCATCACCGGCCAATGTTATCACTATGACGCTCGTTGTCGACTTTGCAGCCTTCGTCTCCGCCGTTAAAAGGTACGGCCAGGGGACGGACGACTTCGTTTACTACAAGAAGGCAGGGGAATCGATCCATCTCACGGTCGTAAACCCCAAAACGGGTGTACAGGTCATCAGCTTTACGTCCGGAAAGGAAGAGGACGTGCGGGAGGAACTGCTTCACGAAGGGCTCTGCATGGTGAAAGGCACTTGGGTGACGGAGGCATCCTTGGAGCACCTCGCTCAGCTGACCAGCGATACCTACATCGCAGCGGTTTCCTACGAGACCCGCAACGGTCCCGGACTCTGGATCGACGCATTTCCCGCACCGCCTACTGAGGGGGGGGTCTTGCGGGCCATCTTCGACGAGTTCGTCAGTGAAGGTCTGCTGGACGAAAAGGGTTTCGAACAGTTCATCCACGAGGCTAAGCCGCAAGTACGAATCCTCGACCCCAACGATATCGACCGGTTCATCAAACAGAAGCACGGATGAACCATCCCGTCGCGTCGGCTTCCAGCCGGCAAGAATCGTCGATAGCTGGCGAGTCCGGTGATGGATGCGCCTCCACCGTGCGAGAAGGGTCAAAGAACAAGGGCCAAAGCTTATAATATTTAATGTGTCGCCTGGAAGCCAGCGTTACGATGAACCGCCTTGATCATCGAGTCGGCAGTCGATACTAGGTCTTTCCGTACCACTCCTTATAGCCCTTGTAGGCCATGAAAGGTAACCGGACGGCGTAGTAGCCGGCAAGACCGGTCACCAGGCGCAAGCGCGAATACGGCCGGTGCTCAGGAGCGACGTCGGTGCCTTCGCGCCAAATGCGTTCTGCCTCGCGATACGCGTCCAGGATCGACGACGCAGTAGCGGCCTTTCGCAAACGGTCGGAGAGTGGATTTTCGAGCAAATCCATCGGAAACGGATAGAGGAGCTGAAGTTCTTCCCACCGCGAGCGAATCCAGGGAGTTATGCCCTGAATAGTCCAAGATTCTCGCTCTTTATTGTATTCATTTGAATTGAAAGACAGCGTGCCGGTGAAAGCTGCGATCGACGTGACAGCATCGAGAATCTCCCGCAGCCGGAAGATCTCGGGGATCGGGTCGAAGATTCGCAGTTCGATCGTTCCCAGGCGTTTGCTGATGATCAAATCCTGAAAACGGTATTCGGGATCGTCGCGAAGAGGGCCTAGGCATCCTGGCTGCGCCATACGGTAGCTGAGTCCGAAGTCCTTTCCTGCAGCCCAAGGGCTATTCGCGGCCGCAACCGCCAGCACAGGTGCGAAGTACGCAAGGTTGTCGTAAACTCGCCGCCTCTGTGCCTTGGGAACACCCACGTGCACATGAGAGGACGCGGTGTTCGAAGGCGAGGATAGTGTAAAAAGCGCCCCGACGGGCACTATCATGCCACCCTTTGCGGCGCGCGCAAACTCGGTTCTGCGAGCGACGATGTCCGCGAGCAGGTGCTCGATTCTCTCATGAACGCCCGTAGCGACCTCCACGCTTCCCATGAAGCACTCCTTCCGCTCCTCGC
>JACDEQ010000225.1 GCA_013816225.1 Armatimonadota bacterium
GGCGCAAGGTTAGAGATAGCAACCGCAAGTTTTCGTGCCGCACCTTGGGCAGAATCGCCGCCGCCTCAAGGGAAGGACGTATGAGACTCATGTAAAGCGCTGCGATCGGGTGTGCCTCTCGGTCCAATTCAAGGCTGGTCTTACCGTCGCGAAGATGGGCTAACACTGAGGCGACCACCAGCTTGCTTTCCTCCCGGACGACCTGCGCAGAAACGGTGTCACTGCCCACAAACGCTTCAATAGACTTGGCGAGCTCGGCGTTCACGTTCGGGCGGCCGTTCGGATCTCCGCCGACGAGATGCACGAGTTGGCCGACCTTTACCGGCGCACTCGACCGCTGCAGCCGCATACGCCATCTGGTCAAGCGCACTGCGGTTGCGTCGAGGACGGCCATGTGCGAGGGACCCTTCCCTTCGAGTTCCTTGATAACTCCGCGAAGCCGATCCGACATCGCCGAATCGAGTTGTGTGCCCACGGATTTTATGCCCTGTGCCAGGGTGTCTGCGACCGCGCCTGACGCCAACCATTCTTCGATCGATTGCCTCGACATGGCGTCGGCGTACACAAACGCGATTCTAAGGATCTGCTCGGCCCGAACGGGATCGCTACGGTCGATCGCATCTGCCAGATTGACCGCAAGCAGGCGACTAACAGAAAGGATTTCTGTCGTCCGGTCGGGACCTATGAGGGCAGGGCCATGGGCCATTAGGCCTCCTCTCGTCCCAGGTAGTTTGATGAGATGCGCCATCGCCGCCTCGGTAGCAATAAGGTAGTCGCTGCGCTGCTGCCGAGTGGAGGTCGAACTTAGGGGCGCTTCCGGAATGCCCGGATACCGCAGCGCTTCGAGGGCCGACGCAAGCAGGTCCGGCTGGTTCGACACGACCTTGCCCACTTGGAGTTTGTCGCTCAGCGGACGTGCCCGGGCGACCTCTTCCCGGCGGCACGCACCGACGGAAAACAGCGCTATGAGGAAAGCGGCGAACAGTCCGAAGGGATGGCGGTTGAACACTGGCTTGAAATGGACTCCTTCGTCACGATGGCGGCTGGACCTCTGGGTCCCGCGTAGAATAGACGTGTGAGCTTACCGCAGATCGCTCGAAAAGACTCCGCCCGGCTTGAGGCAGCGGAAGCGTTTCTACTCGAATCGCTAAGACCAAAGGCACAGCAGATGGACCAGGATCTAGCAGCGCTCACGCAGGGGCTCGATGGACTTGGAGGGCGCGGATGGCTCGGTTTGCGCGTGCCCGAGGAGTTCGGTGGACTTGGCTTTGATGACCGCGCCTTTCGCAGGTTTCAAGAGACCTGTTCCAGGTGCAGCGGCGCGCTAGCATTTCTGCAGACCCAGCATCAAAGCGCGTGCGGATTCCTTGCAAAAAGTGAGAACGAGGACCTGAAGGAGAGGACGCTTCCGAAGTTGGCAACTGCAGAACGGACAGCGGGGATCGCCTTCTCACAGCTTCGGCGGACTGGAAATCCTTTGCTTACAGCGGAGCCTTCCCACAGTGGCTACCTTTTGAGCGGGAAGGCGCCCTGGATTACGGGTTGGGGCATATTTGACGCTTGTGTGACCGCGGCAACATTGCCGAGCGGAGACACGATCTTCGTTTGGCACAGACTCGAGGAGAGTCGCGGATTCAAGGTTTCGGAACCCATGCGGCTAGCCTCTATCGAGGTTGCACAAACAGTTTCGGGGGAGTTCGTCGATTTTGCAGTTCCCGAAGAAGACATCCTGTATATTCGGCCCGGGAACTGGATTCACGAGAACGATCTAATCAATATAGCCCTACAGTCGCCATTCTCGCTGGGGTGCGCGCGGGCAGGCATTGATGTGATGCGGGATGCGTTCGCGAAAAAGCCGATCGATGCGATCGCACTGACGGCTGACTCCCTGGAGAAGGAGTTAGAATGCTGCCGCGACGAAGCCTACGGTGCGATGGAAAACAAGGGCGATACTGAGCGTAGCCTGAACGCCCGGGCCTGGGCGATACATCTGGCGGGTCGTTGTGCACACGCTGCCGTTGCGGCTAGTTCGGGGGCGGGCAACTCGATGCAGCACGCGGCACAGCGGGTGTACCGGGAAGCGTTGGTGTTTACTGTTTCAGCCCAGACGACCCCGATCATGGAAGCGACCTTGCGTCGGTTGGCCAGCCCTCAGTAGGATGGTTTGACGAGCCACGCCTTGGGCAAAGGCTTGTTTCCCGCCACGACATCGATGAACGCTTGGCTTTTCATTACAGTGGTGCAAACGGTTAGACGCACCTTGCCGTGTGGAGTCTGGATGGTCACCGTCTGGAGATTGGGATGCTGAACGCGGTTCTTGCGAGGCGCGCGAAATTTCCACGGACCCGAGTGACGGTGCCGCACGTGACGTGCCTTCAGACCTTTCTTACCACTTACTTGACAAACTCTAGCCATCTTCTTTCTCCAGCTGGGTGCGAGATTATACCCACATCATGCCAAAGCGACTCCTCTGCGAGCCCCATCTCGGCGGGCCTAGGTTCAACAACGGGTCGAAGGTCCTAATTTTTGCTGGGGCGAAGCATCTTCTTGGCACTACGGGTCACAATGACACCTATGAAGTGCACAGGCTCAGGTGCCCGCCGGTCTGGCGGGGCGTTTTTGTTTTTACTAGCGTTGGGGACCACTTTGATTACGCCTTCGGCCTCATTCGCTCAAGACTCTTCTCTGGACGGCGCGGAATGCCGCATCGTCGGAAACATGTCGGTCCTATTCAAACCTGGGACCACGGAACTCGAAAAGCAAGCCGCAATTCTCAAACTGTCCAGCGGTTCTGACTTTGAACCCGTCGACCGATGGGTCACGACGCATGGGGGCAACACGGGTGCTTGGGGCAATCCTGCTTCTATCTCGTACAGCTACGTACCGGACGGAACGTTCGTTCCGAACTCCGGGCTCGGCTCAGGCCCAAGTTCCTTGTTCGCCCGCATGAACGCGCTTTTCGGGGGCAATACCGCGCTTTGGCAGTCCAAGTTCGACGCTTCATTTAATCGTTGGGGCGACCTGACGGGCCTTTTGTACACGCATGTGAACGACGACGGCGCGGGGCTGCACGGCGCTCCTGGCGTAGGCACGACTCGCGGCGACGTGCGGATTGCGATGATCACAATGACGGACTCGAATGTCATTGCCTACAACTTCTTCCCCGACATCGGCGACATGGTTATGAACCGCAGCTTCAACTTTGCCAACCCCCTTAACGATTACAGGTTCATGAGAAACACCATCATGCACGAGCATGGCCACGGCTTCGGCCTCGATCACATGATGTCGAATAACAGCGCCCAGCTCATGGAGCCCATTCTGCAAACCAGCATCGACGGTCCCCAGAACGACGACATTCAAGGCGGCCAGTATACGTACGGAGACTGGCTCGAAAACAACGACAATAACGCGGGAAGAACCGACCTCGGCAACATTTCGAACGGCCAGGAGGTATTGAACTTGGCGGTCGAGAGGCCGTCTGACCAAGACTGGTTAAAAGTAAATGTCTCCGCGGGCGTCGCGATCACAATTACGGCAACACCGGTTGGGGCACTCTACAACGAAGGTCCGCAGGGTGGCGGCCAGCAGCCAAGAGACTCTAGAGCTATCAACAACCTTCGTATCTCGGCTTACGAGCCGGACGGCACGACGCTGCTCGGCACCTCGGATACCGGTGCAACCGGCCAACCTGAAGTCTTGGCCAATATCGTTCCGTCCAACGGCGAAGCCCGCATCAAGATCGACGTCTCGACGACTGCTAATGACATCCAAAGGTACAGACTAACGTTCAACCTGACAGCCTCGGGTGAGACGGTTGTGCCGACATCCTTCGAGATGTTCCGCGGGATCGTCCTTTCGGGCGGTGTCGCTGAACTCCAGACGAGCAACAACGCGTACCTTTCGATGAGTCCTGAACCCGTGTTCTCGAACAGCGAGTATCCGATTCAGTTGATCGTCCGAAGCACGACGAGCATTCATACGCCGAGCCAACTCCGGTTCAGCGTCGAGTCGTTCGTCAACACGGGCAATCTTAACCGGAAGCTCGAGTTGTTCAACGTCGTGACTCAGGCGTACGAGCAAATCGATCTGCAGGGAGCAAGCCAAACCGA
>JACDEQ010000036.1 GCA_013816225.1 Armatimonadota bacterium
AATCCGCGGGGGGTTCGCCGTCCATTCCCTTTGTGAGCGCCCCGATCGGCGCGACGAAGATGCCGCCCGCTTCGGGCGATGCGCTGCGGTCCAAGATGAAGTCGATCAACGCCGGGTTATCGAGCGCAGGCTTCGTGTTGGGCATACAGCAGATCGTGGTGAATCCGCCTGCCGCCGCCGACTGCGTTCCCGAAATAATCGTTTCTTTGTGCGCAAACCCCGGCTCTCGCAGGTGGGCGTGGAGGTCGACGAGCCCCGGGGTGATCCACATTCCAGTGCAGTCGTACCGCTCGTATGCGTCCCTCTCGTCTACCTTTTCGCCGACCTCCTCGATCTGGTCGTCGACGATCGTCACCGACCCGACCATGTCGAGGTTCAGCGAGGGATCGATGATCCTGCCGTTCTTGAGGACTATCTTCATGCCCTGGCGCTCACTTTCTTCCTGGCAGGGGCCTTCGCCACGCCGTTGAACGCGGCTTCGAGAACGGCCATCCTAACGAAAACGCCGTTGGCGACCTGCTCGTTGATGACCGAGTGCTTGCCGTCCGCCGCGGCGTCGTCGAGCTCCAGCCCGCGGTTGACCGGCCCTGGGTGCATGAGCAAGCAATCCGGCTTGGCGAATCTGAGCGCGAGGCTATTGATCTGATACATCGAAGCGTACTCGCCGATGCTCGACACCAGCCCGCTGCTCATTCGCTCGCTCTGCAGCCGCAGGGCCATCACGACGTCGGCGTTTTCGATTCCCGAATAGAGGTCGTAATGAACGGAGGCGGGCAGGTGACCCGGGTACCGCGGCATCAAGGTGCGCGGCCCGACGAAGCGAACCTCGGCGCCGAGCTTCGAAAGCAACCATAGATTGCTCCGCGCGACCCGGCTGTGCTGAATATCGCCCACGATCGCAACTTGCAGGCCATCCAATTTGCCCTTGTGCTCGATGATCGTGAGCGCGTCGGCCAGCGCCTGGGTCGGATGCTCGTGCATGCCGTCTCCGGCATTGATCACCGGCCCGCCGAAGAAGCGCGAAGCCACGTACGGCGCGCCGCTCGATTCATGCCGCATGACGAGGCCGTCGACCCCTTCATGCTTGAGCGTGAGCACCGTGTCCTTGAGCGATTCGCCTTTGCTCATGCTGGAGCCCATCACGCCGAATGATGTATGCGAAAAACCGAGCTTGCCAGCCGCTATTTCGAAGCTAACCCGGGTGCGCGTGCTGTTCTCGAAGAAGAGCATTCCGATGACCTTGCCGGGAAACTGCGGCAGTGGCTTGCCGGCAAGGGAGAGCTTCTTCAGCCTCGCCGAACTGTCGAGAAGCCGCTGTATGTCGGCGGCGCTCAGTTCCCGGATGCTCAAGAGCTGCAACCGGCTTCCCCTTTCGTCACTCTGACTTCGTCCTCCACTCCCAATAGCACCTGGACGTACTCATCGTCGGCTACTTCCAGCTTCCTGCCGACGTAATTGGCCTCGATCGGGAGTTCTCTCCCGCCCCGATCGATCAAAACCGCCAATTGAATCCGCTCGGGCCTGCCGTGCCGCATCAACGCGTCCATCGCCGCGCGTACCGTCCGTCCTGTTTGCAGGACCTCGTCGACCAGGATAACCCTCTTTCCCGTTACCGCGAACGGGATTTCGCTCTGATCTTGGGCCTCGTCGCCATCGGCTCGGTCGTCGCGGAATGATCGGATATCGAGGCTGCCGCAGGGGATCGTCGTGCCTTCGATCTGCGTCATGACGAACGCCAGGCGTTTGGCAACGGGAAAGCCGCTGTTGAGTACTCCGACGACCACGAGGTTATCCGGCCCTTTATTGTTCTCGAGCACCTCGTGAGCCATGCGCCCAAGAGTTCGCTTGACGTCGCCGGCTTCGAGCCCGAGGGTCCCCATGGTACGCTCATTATGGCAAGCCACCGTCTTGAATATGCAAGAAGCGACAACCTCCCCACGGCCCCTACTCGTTTTCCTTTCGACAGTCCTTCTTTACTTCATGCTCTATGTCGTAAACTCGGAGCTCGTCGTGCCCGATGGCTGGCTTGAGGCCGGCTCGGTTATTGCGGCAGTCGTATTCCTGGGCCTTCCGATTTTTGGAATCTACTTCGGGAGCAAGTTGAATTGGACTCCGTCCAAGGCCGCCGCCTTGTTCATCGGTTGTCTCGGCTTTCTGGCCCTGCCGTTCCTCGTCGCGAATTTTACTTACCCGACGACCATTTTGTATGGTCTCATACAAATCGCTCGCCTTGGCTGGCCGTTTGCGCTTGGACTTTTGATAACGGGCTTGATCAAGGACAAGAACCTGCTGTTGCCAATCGCCGTCGTCCTGGCCACGGTCGATATCCTGGCAGTATTCGCCCCGGTCGGCACCGTCAAACAGGGTTTGCAGAGCGAAACCATACGTCCCGTGTTCGATGCGCTGGCGATCCAGGTTCCCGACGCCGGATCGAGCCTACCGCAAGCCCAGCTGGGTCCTGCCGACCCCCTGTTCTTGGGCATGTTCTTTTATGCGACGCACAAGTTCAAAATGCGTGAGCGCGCGACCTTCCTGTTGGTCTTACCCGCCTTAATCCTGTATCTCGTTGTTGTCCTGGCTCTCGGACATCGATCGCTCTTCGGTATTTCCCTCGGAGCCTTGCCGGCGCTCGTACCGATGGGGATTGCGGTCATAGTGGCCAACTTCCGAGAGTTCGATCCAAGCAAGGACGAGAAGTTGATGATCGCAGTAGTTTCGGCGCTCTGCGCTGCGGTGCTGGTCTACGCGGCGATTATTTGGTGACTTGAGATCTAAGTAGGGCCAGGAGGTCGGCGCCGGATGCGAGCGTAAGCTTGCCTCCGGATTCGATGTACGTTCCGTCCGCTAGACTTCGGGTCGGCGGCACGGGGCAACACATGTAACGATATCGCCGTGCCAGGCGCGTCGCCACTGCCGTTGCGTCCGGCCCCCTGACGACGATGGCCTTGTCGTAAATCCGGCCGATTGCGCGGACACAGCCGGCGGGTGGCAGGTCCATCCGGTCGAGCGTGCCATGCACAGCCGACATCGCATCGACCGCCAAGTGACGGAAACCGGCATCTCCGGTTATGGTGGCAAGGTCCATGTGGTTCCTGGCAGCCAGCGCGCAAATGCTCTCGGTATAGTCGTCGGCAATCTGGATGACGGGCAGCGAGAACTTCGCAAAGTAAAGCTGCGAGTCGAGAAACGAAACGTAGGCCCCGCTCGGATGTGCGAACAATTCCGCAAACCTGCCCATGATTCGGATCGCGTCCTGCAAGGCGGCGGCATTCCCGGTCGCGAGGTAGTTTTCGATGGCAGCCCGCGCCACCCAGACGTAATCCCCCGCATAGCCGGTGGTTCGCCCAAGTTCCTTATCGGCGTGCAAGACGTCGCCGAACGTCTGCGTATACTTCGAAATGATGGCAGCGTACGCGACTTTCGCGGCGGCCGAGGCTCGAGCGTCATCGGCTTGCCTCGCATACTCGAAAAGGCCCGCGATGACCTGGCCGTTCACGTCGGCGTAGATGGACTTGTCGGTGTCCGGCTGCTTTCTATCCTTCCTCTTTCTCTGCAGCTTCTGCGCCTGTGCAGCCCGCTCGGCGCGGGCGGGTGACACCGCGTCGATCCAATTAGCTGCGCGCTCAAGGGCGAGGAATCCGCGCGACCCGCCGTCCTGCACTAGCCGGAAGCCATCGAAGTCGGCGATGTCTTCCGCGGTCCATTCATAGAATTCGCCCGTCCCTTCCTCGCCTGTTTCCGTTCCCACGCCGGTAAAGAACAGCCCGGTCGCCGGGTCTTGCATCGTCATTACCCACGAGGCGGTTTGCTTCGCCGTGGACGTAAAAAGGTCCGCGCCGACCAACCGGCTCGCCCGAGCGTAAAGTCCGGCGAGAAGCGCATTGGTACCGGTTGATTTGGACGCTGTCGGCAGCAGCCAATTCGGCTGCGCAGTTTGGAAGAAGAAGCCTCCGCCAACGTGATCGTAGCAAGGAGACTCAATCATTTCGAGGAGCCAAAGGCTACTCAATGTCGTCAGGCCGATCTTCCCCGATTCCAGCAACATCGCGGGCTGCGTCGCACTCACCGGCAGGGGCGATCGGGCCAGGCGGCGGTTCGAAAGCGCCTGCTGCCAACGATCCCTTAGCAGTGGCGCCGCATCGGGATCGAGCTTCGCCCCCTCCACGGCCGAAGCTTTTAATCTTGTGCTTTCGGCTAGGTGGACACGCGTTCCGAGTTTCGAAGCACCCTGGTAACGATCCCGTGCGACAGCTTCGAGTCGTTCCTGGAGTGAATCGATCCTTATCGGGCAGTATTCGAGGATGCGACCTTCCGGGTCGAGAACAACGATGAGCGCTCCGCCCGCCTCATAGAGAGCAGAGCTGTTGATGCCGACGGCATCTACGAGCCACGGGGTCTCGAAGGCATCGCATTTGACCGACACGAAGTGATTGTTCATCAGCCGGACGAAATCCTCGCTTTCCAAAAAGTTGGTCTGAAGGATTCGTGAGGCGCCGGACAGAGTGCTGCCGATATCCAGGAGGATCAGTTTGCGGCTGCGCCGGGCAAGCTCGAATGCTTCCTCCGAAAACGCATACCAATCGACTTTCTGGCGTAGGCCATGGCGTACATAGGTTCCATATTCGAACCTCAGCCGGTTAGGCTGCCGTTCGGGAAGATACAGGGACGCGAGTTTGAGGCCGAATGCCGCCGCGAAAAGGCCAACGAGCGCATACGTGACAACCGCATACCGAGGTGAGCGTAGCTGCATCGGCAGGCAAGATTATGCCCGAAGCCGGGTGTGCTAAAATCCGCGCCTATATGGCGATTACGCGAGATGACCTAGCGCACTTGGCGAATTTGGCACGCCTTCAGCTCTCCGATGAGGAGTTCGACGCCATGCAGTCCGACCTCAACCGCGTCCTCGAACATTTCGAGCGCCTGCAGGCTTTGAACCTCTCGGGGCTCGAACTGACTCCACATTCCGTCGACTTGCACAGCATCTGGCGCGAAGATATCCACGTACGCGGGCTCGATCGGTACGACGTCCTCGCCGGAGCGCCGGAGGTCCAGTCCGGCCTTTTCCTGGTTCCGACTATCATCGAGTAATGGAACTCTGGGAACTGTCGGCCGCAGAGATGCGGCGCAGGCTCGACTCACGAGACATCTTCGCCGGGGAGTTGGCCGAGGCACATCTCGACCGTATCCGAGCTGTCGATCCCAAGATAAACGCTTTCATCACCGTCACGGAGGAGCGCGCAACCAGCGACGCGGCGGCCGCTCAAAAACGGATCGACCAAGGTTCGGCTTCCGCGCTGACCGGGATCCCCGTGGCTTTGAAAGACAACATGGTCACCCTCGGAATAAAGACGACCTGCGCTTCGAGGATGCTCGAGAACTATGTGCCACCCTATTCGGGAACGGTCGAACAGCGAATTGCCGCAACGGGCGCCGTTCTCCTCGGGAAAACAAACATGGATGAGTTCGCCATGGGCACGAGCACCGAGTTCAGCGCGTTCTTTCCCTCTCGCAATCCATACGATTTGGAGCGGGTGCCGGGAGGAAGCAGCGGCGGGAGCGCTGCCGCCGTGGCTGCGAACATGACGCCGATTTCGTTCGGTTCGGATACGGGGGGCAGCGTACGCCAGCCTGCGTCTCTCTGCGGGGTCGTCGGCTTCAAACCGACTTATGGCCGCGTGAGCCGGTATGGATTGGTTGCCTTCAGCTCGTCTCTCGACCAAATCGGCCCGTTCGCGCGAACCGTGCAAGACGCGATGGATGCATTCGAGGCCACGATGGGACCCGACGGCATGGACTCCACGTGTGTCGACGCACCCTACGCCGCCGCCGCCGCCCGCAGGCCGAGCATGAAGGGCCGCCGGCTGGGAGTTCCCAAAGAGCTTCTTTCGGACGAAGTCTCCGCTCCCGTTCGCGAGTGCGTTGAGCAGGCCATCGAGAAGCTCACCGCCGAAGGCGCCGAGATCGAAGAGTTTTCCGCCTCGATGATCGAGCATGGTGTCTCAACCTACTACATCATCGCCCCTGCTGAGGCGAGCAGCAACCTTGCTCGATTCGACGGCGTCCGCTACGGCCTGCGGGTGCCCGACGGTTCGCACGTCGATATGATGAAAGCAACTCGCGCCCGGTTCGGACGTGAGGTCAAGGAGCGCATCATTATCGGGACCCACGTTCTATCGTCCGGCTACTACGAGGCGTACTACGCGAAGGCGCATCAGGCTAGGACGCTGATGAAAAGCCAGTTCCAAGAGGCGTTCCAAAAGTTCGACGCCATCGTTTCCCCGACCAGCCCCACCACAGCCTTCAAAATCGGGGAACTGACCGGCGACCCGATTATGCTAAAGCTGCTGGACTATTGCACTATTCCTGCGAACATTGGCGGCTTCCCCGCGATCAGCCTTAACAGCGGATATTTCGAGGGACTGCCCATCGGGATTCAGTTTGTTTGCGACAGCTTCGACGAAGAGGGACTATTCAGCTTGGCACTCGCGGCCGAGGCGATCCTCGATTCACCAAAGGCAAGCCTAGCCGTGTAAGAACGTCGGAGGGCGACCCTTAGCAATCGCCCTTCGACTCACTATTGCCTGCTATCTCTTCCGGCGTGACCGCCCGGCGAGCAATGCAATTCCGGCGCCGAGCGCCCACAAGGTTGCGGGCTCCGGAACCGGATTCGAGGCCATGCCCAGCCAGAACTGATCACCGGTGTCGCCGGTGAGCGTCGCTTCGCCCGTCGAGTCGTTGATCGTGTAGACGGACCCGTCTCCATCCAGGGCATACAGCACTCCATCATTACCGTAATCCATGGCCGCCATGATCGAACCGCCCATGTTCCCCACGAAGGTCGTGACGCCGCCCGGGTAGGTAACGCCGTAAAGGCTGTTCGGCCCAGGGAGATCGCACCGAGCCATTATGGTGTCGGCATCCTTTACTGCCATTGTTCGCACCGCACCCGTCTCGGCATCGAACGTAGAAACGAGGGTGGGTGTTCCATTCGACGTGTCGATCGAATACACGTTTGGAGTGCCCCCGAAGTCAGTCGCAAGCATGTCCGACCCGTTGAAGTCCATACCTTCGATGTTTCCAAGGCCTGTTGAACCAACGAAAGTAGCGAATGCCGTCGTCGTGTCCAAGCTATAGATGTCGCCGCCACCATCTGCTCCAAACAGCTCACCGCCCGGCGAGAGCGCCAGTGACTCCAGGAATACGCCGTGTGACCCGATCGTCGTTGCCCCGCCCGTGGTCAGATTGACGGAATAAAGCGTGCCGGTCGTGTCTGTCGCGTATGCGAATTCGTCGGCCCAAGCCGCGGGCGCAAACGCCGCGAGCGCGACTGCCGCGCACGTAAATGTTCGATTTCCTCTTTTCATGTTTCCTCCTATGTGCAAGCGCCGGTCGCCCGGTGCAACCAGGTCATTGTATCACGGGTATGCGGGCCTGTCAAGGGGCTTTCTCTGGATTGGCTTTTCCACTGGAACGACAGTTGGTAAGCTTTAACCCTCCGGCACAGGCCCCGGTAGCTCAGCGGATAGAGCAACTGCCTTCTAAGCAGTAGGTCACAGGTTCGAGTCCTGTCCGGGGCGCCATGCTTTTGAACTTGAATTACTGGGTATTCCGTATCCCAAGGACAGAAGCATATACCACAACATATACCATATCGATCTAGGCGTTGGAGATACTGACATCCCCATGTCGCCTCTCTGAACAGTGATCCACGGCGTAACTCCCTCTTTTATATTGCTCCTGATTAGGCACAATAAGCCGTCCCGGAAAACAGCCCTCGATTCCCCTTGCGGGGCACGGCCTACTCAGGGATAGCACGAGTCTATCCTCAGCAGCTCCCGCCCGTAGTTGTACGGGAAGTTGCCGCACGGGGTCCACACGCCCAAATCTTACCTAGGAAGACCGCCGCATCGGCTCCCAGCTACTCTAGAGTTCAGCCAAGCAGGACCAAGACTGATTAGAGCGCTGGCGGTGAGGAACAAGCAGGCTTCGAGTAACTTGATTAACGCTATGGTAAGCAACGGCGGTATGCTTGGAAGCAACGACAGAGCGAAATCATACCCGTTCGCCCCGTTTTCGGGACTGAAGGATACTAGGTAGGCCCCATCGAACGATCGATGGAACAGCAGCGGACCGGGGGTGAAAGCAATGCTCAAGGTTGCAAGCACCGCGCCCAGAAATGGCAGACCCGAGACGTTTCGACTGCGCGACACCGTGAAGCGGGAACCGAGAGTTACTAGCGATACGACAACGTCAAGGGACAATCCGGCGATCCAAAAAATCCCCGCACGCATGAGGAATGGCTGGACGGCTGGCCAATTCGACGCAAACCACGTGACAGCGATGCCGAGGATCGCGGGAAGGACGACGAGCGAAACAATCAAGATTTGCCGAAAGCGCATTTACCTGCCAACCCGTTGCCCGAGGAGCCCCTTGAACCACTCATACCCTGGCGGATAGGCCAGGTCTTCACAAGGCACGCATCCCGTCGCGAAGTTACCTTTCGTGGCCAGTCCCCAAGAGTGCAACTCTGGAGCCCTGAAGGGTCGATTGCAAAAGTCGGCATCGCATCCGCATAGACGTACCTCGATCCCGAGCGAAAAACGAGGTCCTTCGTTGTCCAAGCACCGATCGGGGTCGCATAGTGCCGGGCGCGAACGTACGTAGATGATATATCTCTCAGCGTCGCTCGGTAGCCGTACCTGCCGACCCAACCGAAGGGCGGAGCAGTACCTGCGCCTGTTGAATGCAGGACGGTTCCGTAGGGCTTATAGCGAAACGTAGACTGGACAACCGCCGACTGGTCCGTGACGGCAACCACACTTCCTAGCGCGTCGCTAAGATAGTCTGACCTTACACCGCTGGCCTTTTGCCCGACAAGCTTGCCGTTGACGGAATAATAGGCGGTTGTCATCTGAGGCCGTTCAAAATCTCCAAATTAACTTGCACTGGATAAACCTTTGTCAACCGATCAAAACTCCTCTGCTTATCATGTGCACTATATTTAAGACGGCGCGCGTGACGCCAGTTCGCGATTGCACTCATATATTACTTGGCGATTCGGATCAATCTTCCAGAAAGTACTTCAGAAATCTTGTTATCTTCTTCCGTGATAGTTCGTGTGCATGCCATCTTCGATACATCGATTTCATAGAATGCTGAATACCCGCCGCCGCCATCAGAGCCGTAAAACTGTATCAGCAGTTTCTTGTTGGGAGTGGCCATCGCATGAACCCGGGGCATCACGACACGGCGCCCCCATGCATCTTCCTCCTCAACAAAGAAATTGGGATCGTAGCAGTTCGCCCAGAGTTCACGTGGGAGTGTGTACCTTTGATTATCTATCTCAAGCTCAAAACGAGTTAGCTCGGAGTCGTGAGGTAAGGACTCTTCGCTTCCCCACGCTCGCAGCCCGTCGATCTTGGTATTGTGCGGATGCTCCTTTGGCGCATACTCGATGGATTTCCCGTCTGGATCGAAGGGCTTCCGCGTCAGTATGAGTCTGTCCCCAGACCATTCCGCCCACACTACCAACTTGTCAGGTTGCGGACGGGCAGCCTTCCCTTTGGGGGAAGAATCGCTCGACTCAGGCATCCGGTTCGATAGATTGTCGGGGCGTGTTCCACAGGCACCTACGAGGAGGAACATTAGCACGCCGAAAAGATAGAGACTTCTCATTAGTGTTTTTAATCTCAAAAGATGATTCGCTTGCTGTCGGGCGACCAAGCCCCACTGTCGAAGACCGGGCCCGAAGTGAGGCGGGTCAGGTGGGTCCCGTCCGGTCTGACAGTCCATAGATGGCCGTCCGAACGCCGTTCACCCTTCTTGTGCCCGGGAATCCTCGTGAACAAGATGGTCGAGCCGTTGGGCGACCACACCGGATCATGGTCTTCGGCAGGGCTCGTCGTGATCTGCTTTAGGCCGGTGCCGTCGAGGTTGATCACATATAGGTTCTGCTTATCATTTACGTGTGCGGATAGCGACTCATAGCTCTATCCACACAATTCATGGCCTTTTCGCCGTGCGGAGCTGGTGATTACCTGTCGCGTCCGCTCGTCACTTCGGCTGAGTCGATGCTCGTTGTATCGCGTTTCCCTGGCGAATCCGAGGCGCACGCTAACGGGAGGCTGCTCCTAGCCGCTCATTGGACCCGCATCGGCCGTCTGCTCGGCGATCGCGTCTGGATACTCCATGCTTCTCTAGGGTTCCCTTGTTATTGGAAGAGTGACCCGATGCTCTTTCGTTCCTGCAATCGTGTTTACCGACACAGCCTCTAGCCTCGCTCCATCATCGAACCTCGAGTTGAGTCGCAATAAATGTCCACACAAACACTGCCGTCGACTTTGTTCATCCTTCCTCCGATCGCGTACCCGTCGGCGTTAGAAAGACTCTTTGCGACACGCCAGTGATCCAAGACATCCTCTTTAGCTAACACCCAAGGCTACTTCAACTCGAGCTTAGAGCGTTTGCCAAGGAGAAACATGGCCGGCTTAAGCTGGGCATTCGTGCTCGGCTTGAATGTAACAATGACTTCTCGAAGCTCCTCGTAGAGCCGCAAGATCATGTGGTTCTTCTTGTCTATCCAGAGCTTGGTGACGTCCGTGCCCTTTGACTTGAGCCCGAGCACGCTGCATTCTCTACCGTCGATCATCTCATCCTTGAGGAGCGTAACTTCGGGATACTGCTCGGCGAGAGTTGCTCCTCGGAATGCGTCTGGCAGCAATAGGGGAGGAACAAGGTCGATCTCCGGCCCAAAGTTTACGGCGGCAATGCTCATAGCATTGGCGAGCGGCCTGTCGGCCGTCTCTCCGAACTCGGTCGTGTACCACCAGCACTTGGCGCCTCCGTTCCACGTGATTTCGACACGGTCGAATTCCTTGCCTCCATCGAACTGAGACGCCTCGAAACGGAACTTCGAGGGACGCTGAAAGAGCGTCCTGAACTTTGCGTCCTTGGCCACGAACCCGCCACCGCCGGATTTGACTGTTCCCGCATCCATGTAGGACAACAGCGATGCATAGGTCTTTTCGACCTTCCTGAGGAGGGCAAGTGCGGCGGAATCCGACTCCTCGAGCTGGAGCTCAGGCGGAATGGGAGGCGGACCAGTACCCACCTTCCGGAAGTAGAAGGGATCGTTCTTGCCGTCTCGCATGGCGAGCATGTCGTTCTCGATTCGCAGGGACATCTGGTGGGGCCCGCTCCGAGAGCCCTTCTTGTAGCCATCGTCCATAAAAGAAGTCATCGTGCCGGTGAGCCTTAGGTCGTCGCCGGTTCGAGAGTAGGTCCCTTGGGCTTTGACTGAGGCTTGCATCATCGCCGTACTTTCCATCTGGAAGGTGTACGAGTTGTTCGGTCTGAGGATCAGCTTTTGGCTCACACCTAGGGATCCGTCCGTTGGAGTGAATCGCCCATCCATGAACATCCAGCCCACGTAGGTTCCGGCAATCCCGCTAGTCTGGCCCGCTATCCCGGGGGTGCTATCGAGATTGTCCGGGGCTGAGCAACCGAGACATGCCAAGAGGGCTACGAAGACTGCAATGCTGCGCACGCCCTATTGTAGAGGATGTGCATGGAGCAAGGACACTCCGTGACCTTACCCCCATAAAACGAGCCATGCGGAGTGTCGTGTTTCGTCCAAAGGAGGAGCGACATGAACAAAGGAACCAGGTATTCGGAAGAGCAGATCCTCAAGGTGCTAAGCGAGGTCGAGAGCGGACAGAGCGTCGCCTCGGTAGCCAGGCGGCACGGAGTGAGCACGCAGACGATCTCGCGTTGGCGAGAGCGCTTCGCGGGCATGACCAAGAGCGAGCTGATGGAGCTGCGCGATCTGCAGCGGGAGAACCAGCGGCTGCGCAACGTCGTCGCCCGGCTGGCCGTGGAGATCGAGGCCTACAAGGAAGTGGCGAAGGGAAAATGGTGAGCCTCGCATCACGCCGCAAGGTGTCTTTGCACCTGATGGACAGAGGCTTTAGCGTGCGGCTTTCTTCGCGCGTCTGCGGCCGATCCCGTGGAGCGTTGCGCAGGCTTCCGAAAGACAGAAATCATGAATTGCGCCTGCAAGTTTTAGAGCTTTCAGAAAAGCATCCTCGCTACGGCTCGCCTCGGATTTGGCGGCTGCTTCGGTCGATGGGAGTGCTCGTCAACAGAAAGGCGGTCGAGCGAATATGGCGCGAAGAAGGGCTGTCTTTACGCACAAGAACGCGCAAGAAGCTAAAACGCGACCGCCCGAATATCAGCAGGCCGGCTCACGCAAGCGAAGTGTGGAGCATGGACTTTGTGCATGAAAGATTAGAAAACGGCCGCCAGGTTCGCATTTTGGGCGTGCTCGATGCATTTACCCGCGAGTGCCTTTTGCTAAAGGCCGCGCCCTGCTATAGATCATCAGATGTAAAGCGCGATTTAGAGTGGCTTTTTCTGATGCTCGGCAAGCCTGAGCGAATTCGCACGGACAACGGCCCGGAGTTTTGCGCGCTCTCGCTGCCGGCCTCGGTGCACCACGACTTCATCCAGCCCGGGTCTCCCTGGCAGAACGGACACATCGAGAGTTTTTTCGGCAAGCTCCGCGACGAACTTTTGTCTTGCGAACTTTTCACGAGCGGCGCCGAACTTCAAGAGTGCCTCGATGAGTTTCAAAGCCATTACAACAACCACCGTCCGCACTCGGCCCTCGGCGGCCTCCCGCCCTCGCAGTTTGCGAAGCGGGTCGATTCGGACATAATTCAGGAGGCGACCATAACACTTTGACGTGGCACACATTTCGGGGGAAGGTCAG
>JACDEQ010000226.1 GCA_013816225.1 Armatimonadota bacterium
CTCTTTCTTTATTGCAAACATTTTGCGGGGGTCTGCAGTACTCTTTCCAACATGGGACAACGAATTCCTTTCATAGGCGGGATGGCGCTTGCGGCCGCGATGTGCGCGGCTCAAGGTGATCCGGGGGTCATCGCCAAGATTCTCGACGAGGGCAAAAACCGAAACCAGGTTATGAAGCACCTCGAGCACCTCTCCACCAATATCGGCGCACGGCTCACGGGTTCTCCCAGCTTGCAGAAAGCGTGCGAATGGACGCGCGACCAGTTCCAGTCCTTCGGGCTTACAAACTGCAACCTCGAGGAATGGGGCTCGGTACCCGTAGGTTTCCAAAGGGGAGCCCGACAAATTGGCCGAATGGTCTCGCCGGCACGTCGGGATTTCGAATTCACCACCAGCTCGTGGACCGCCGGCACCAACGGCCTCGTCCGCGGCCGAGCGGTTATGGAGCCTTCGGACATGGCCAGCTTCAACTTAAAGAAGCGGATGCTGAAGGGCGCCTGGATTATCAGCAAGGCGAGAAGGCGCGGTGAAGCGCCGAACCCGGCGCAGGCCGAGATCGACAAGGCGCTGGACGATGCCGGCATTGCGGGAAGGGTTAGGTCATCGAGAAACGACCTTGTGCTCACAGGCGGCAACTTCCGCGACCTCTCCTTCGACAACCTCCCGAAAGCCATAAACGTGACCGTCCGCAAGAGCGACTACGACGCGATCCTGGCTGACGTCGGCAACGGTAAGGAAGTGCACCTTGAATTCGACCTCGAGAATATATTTCTGCCCGGCCCGGTGCCCCTCTACAACGTCGTCGCCGAGATCAAAGGGACCGAAAAGCCGGACGAGGTCGTCATCGTCAGCGGCCATCTCGACAGCTGGGATGGCCCAGGATCGCAGGGAGCGTGCGACAACGGTACCGGCACGATGGTCGCCGTCGAAGCCGCGCGCATCCTGATGGCGTCGGGCGCCAATCCGAAGCGAACGATCCGATTCGTCTTGTGGACCGGCGAAGAGCAGGGACTCCTCGGCTCACGGGCCTACGTCGAAAAGCATAAGCCTGAACTCGACAAGATCTCGGCAGTGCTGGTCGATGACGGCGGGACGAACTATGAAGGCGGCCTGGTTTGCATCGCCGCAATGCAGCCGATGCTAGCGAAGGTGATCGAGCCCGTTACCAACTTCTTCCCTGGCATGCCCGTGACGCTTCGGGTTCGAGAAACTATGCCCCGAGGCGGCGGAAGCGACCACTCGTCCTTCAACGCGGTCGGCGTCCCCGGGTTCTTCTGGGCGGAGGACGGACGGGCTGATTATAACTACGTCCACCACACCCAGCACGACAAGCTGGAGCAAGCAATTCCCGAGTATCTCGTGCAATCTTCCACCGTTGCCGCCATAACCGCATACAACCTAGCCTGCGCCGACACGTTGCTTCCTCGGCAGAAGTAACTGTTCGTTATTCCGGTCCAAGGCGTTGACGGCCGCGTCAACGCTTTGCCGGGCGAGTGCTAGTCCTGGTCGTCGGCCCATAGTTGCGCAGAACCATAGCGTTGCCGCGCTTAAAGCCGAGGCGTTCATAGAACGGCACAACGTCATCGTCACACGCCGTGTCCACGCCGTACTGCTGGCCGCTCTCGACAATAACGCGCTTCGCCATCTCCGTCCCGATGCCCCGCCCCTGGTACTCAGGCAAGACTTCGAGGAGCGGGATGTAAGCCATGTGGCCATTCGAAATCCCGTTGACGAAGCCGACTACTTTCGTCCTGTCCATCGCGATCACTGCCTGGGTGGACCTACGCAGAATGTCCACGCGCTCGCCTTGGCGGGCGGTGAAGTCCAGTTAACATAAAATCCGTCCATGTCTTCAGTCCCGATTCCAGCCAAGTCTGTTGTGTACGTAATCTCCATGCTGCGGTTACCGGATTATGCGGAGATTCGCCACTTCAAACCGCAAGTCGTCTTTAACAGACGAGCGCGAGTTGCTTTTTCCAGGGCTACCATCGCACTGCCCACGGGTGAAGGCTGTCTCCGCGCGACCGGTACGATCGAACATTCAGGCTTTGCATGCGGCTTTAATAGGGGAACATGAGTTTTCGCGTCGGCCCCATACTCGTCGACCCACCGGTGCTCCTCGCACCGATGGAGGACGTGTCCAACGAAGCGTTTCGCCACATCGTAAAGCGAATCGCGGGGCCGGGACTCATGTTCACCGAATTCGTCAGCGCTATGGCGATCCACCACGGGGCGGCGAAAACGCTGAGGAAGATGCGGATCTCCGACGCGGAGCGCCCGCTCGGCATCCAGATTTTTGGTGGAGACGCAGATGTTATGGTCGAGACGGCGCTCCTTTGCGAGGAGATGGGCGCAGACCTCGTCGACATCAACATGGGCTGTTGGGTCCCCAAGGTCTGCAAAACGGGCTCCGGCGCGGCCCTCCTCAAAGACCCAGACCTCGCCGAACAGATCGTACAAGCGGTGGTGACGGCAGTCAAGGTTCCAGTTGCCGTCAAGGTCCGCGCCGGCTGGACGTACGAACTCTTTGCCGCGCCCGAGCTGGCAAAACGATTCGAGGGGGCAGGCGCGCAGATGGTCACGCTCCACGCTCGATTCGCGAAACAGGGCTTCGAAGGCGCCGCCAACTGGAACCTCATTGCGGCTATGCGAAGAGCGGTCACCATCCCGCTGGTCGGCAATGGCGACGTCCGCACTGCGGAGGACGCGTTGAAGATGCTCGATGATACCGGCTGCGACGGAGTCATGGTGGGCCGAGGCGCTATAAGCAATCCGTGGGCCCTACGCGCAATCGTGCAGGGCGTCAGGGGACATGCGATCCCAGACCCTCCGACCCTAAGCGAGCGAATCCAGATCGCGCTCGAACACCTGCGCTTGGCGATCGAGTTCGAGCGCGAAACGGGAACATACAGAGACGGGGCATTCGCCGAAATCGCCGCCGTCCGCTCCCTGCGCGGCCAAGTCCCTCTCTATATCAAGGGTGAGCCAGGCGCCGCCGCGCTGCGCAACGCCTTAGTCGCCGCAAACACGTTTGCCGAAGTTCAGGATATGCTCCTGGACTTCGAGCGGGGAGTCTACGGGTCGAGCTTCCAGACGGCCAAGTCTTGCCTGGCCATCCACGGGTAAAAGAAGATAGTCCCCGTTTGCCTATAGCTGATTTGCGCCTTCATTTGCTGCGTGAGCGGATCGATGTACTTGCTGTCAGGACATCGATCGTGACGTCCCCGGTCGTAGTCGGCCGTGAGTCGAACTCCACGAAGGTGGCCGTCGTGTAGTCGTACAGGAACACTTTCTGGACGAGTGAGGTCGTGGTCGCGGAGGATTCCAAGGTGAATCGTAAAGTACCGGGATTCGGATACGACGCAGTCCCCGCCAATTCGATGAGGACGGGCGCGAGCTGCGTCGAGAAAACAGCGCCCGGCCTCGACACAAGTTTCTGATCGTCGCTAAAGAACAACGACGACAATCCACCCGAGATATTCGATCCTCGGCGATAGGTCAGAGTGTGCGGCCGCACGGTGCCGAACGCTGATGCGGTTATGCCCTCGATGCCTAGCTGTCCTACGATTTCTTCGCCGCCGGGCGACGGCTCTCCGGCGTCGTGTCGTATCATAAGCCGAGACGCAAACGCCATCACTTGAGAATAAGTCCCTGTTCCCGAGACTCGCGTCAGGTCGCTTTCGCGAAGCGGGAACGCAACGCGGCGCCATTGATTGTCCGGCGGCAAAATCGTTGCGAGCGTCGAAGTGAAGCGCGTCGTGCCGTTGAAAAGCACGATTCGCATCGAGAGCGTCGTCTTGCCTTCGTTGCGCAGGTAGAATTCCAGCACCTTGACCCCCGCGTCCGTATAGCTTCCGCTCCACTGAGCGAGATTGAAGGTGCCGAGATGGATTCCCCCTCCGGGCCCTGCGGTTATTCGCAAATAATTATCGCCGGCGCCCAACGGCCCTCCGTCCGGGATGTTCGTCGGGTTGGAACCGCCCTCCCAGTTTTGGAGGGTTCCGTCTTCGAAGTCATCGACCTGGCCAAGGACAATAGGCAGGGCGGGCAAACAAAAAAGACCCACCAACGCGCAGATGATAGTTAGTCGCATGAGCTC
>JACDEQ010000227.1 GCA_013816225.1 Armatimonadota bacterium
GCCCTCAGGCCCGGGCTCGTCGATCTCGTCCAACAAATTAAGGATTCGCCGGCGAACGTGGACAATTCGATCATGTCTCGCGAGTACCCGGTGGAAAAGCAGCTCGAGATATGCAACGACCTTGTTAAGCGCATCGGGTTCGATTTCACGAACGGGAGACAGGATCAGGCGGCCCATCCTTTCTGCACGAACTTCTCGAACAACGACGTTCGGATCACCACACGTTTCGATGCCCACTGGCTGCCAGGGAGCGTGTTCGCCTCGATGCACGAAGCCGGCCACGCGATGTACGAGCAAGGCTCGCCCGACAAATTCGAGGGGACGACCCTGTCAGGCGGCACCTCGCTCGGGTTTCACGAAAGCCAATCGAGGATGTGGGAGAACCAAATCGGCCGGAGCCGCGCGTTTATCAACTATTACTTCCCTGTTCTCAAGGAGAAATTTCCGGGCTCGCTGAGTGATGTGACCGCCGGCCAATTCTATCTTGCCGCTAACAAAGTGGCGCCGTCCATGATCCGGGTGGAGGCCGACGAAGTCACGTATGGCCTTCACATCATGCTTCGCTTCGAACTTGAGAAGCTGATGGTCGAGGGAAAAGTGAACTTCTCGGATCTTCCAGAACTTTGGAATACCAAGATGCAGGAATATTTAGGGATCACACCCAGGGACAACGCCGAGGGCGTGCTCCAGGATATCCACTGGTCCAGCGGCATCCTCGGATACTTCCCAACCTATCAGCTCGGAAATCTGATTTCCGCACAACTCTGGGAGAAGATGCTGGATGCAATTCCCGACATCTACGCCCAGATCGAGGGTGGTGAATTTCAGGGGATTTTGGAGTGGCTCAGGGACAACGTCCACCAGTACGGGCGCAAATTCCTTCCCTGCGAATTAATCATGAAGATCACGGGCAAGGCGGTCGAAGCGGGGCCCTACATGAGCTATTTACGAACGAAGTACAAGGACATTTACCAACTGGGAGGCTGATGACTTCCAAGGAAACGATAAAGAATATCGAGCGATCGATCGAGATGCTACGCCAGGCGGCGGATGGTCTCGCAGGCGGCCTCCCTGCGCTGAGGAAGGAGTTCGAAGCCGGTGTCGAGACCAAAGCGACCCTAGATAAGACGAGTCGCCTCCTCTTAGAGACCGAAAGCCAGCTGGCGAACGTCTCCAGATCTCTCGGTGGCATCGAAGGAGCGGTGCTCGATTCGATGTCGGCCGCCCGGGAAGGCCTGCACGATCCGACCGTCTCGCTCGAATCCCGCATGGAGGTGTTGCGGCTCTGCCAGAAGCTATTCTCCAAGCTTGCCCCTGCCGGGTTCGAGGTCGATATTCCCGAGATCGGCGTTCCGGTCAGTTTGGACAGACATGCGGTGAAAGGCCGCGCACGCAGCAAGCTGGGCAGTACGGAGATCGCCGACGTAATCTCGTGGGGGTACCGGTTCCCGAGCGGGCAAAGCCAGCTTGCCGAGGTTCTGGTGGGAGATGCTTCTTTAAGAGATGAAGCCGAAGAAGCGGCTAAGCCCTCACCGCCGAGCAAGAAGGCGGGAATTGCCATGGTCATTGACGAAGACACGGATCCCAGGGCGAAGAAGGCGGCAAAGAAAGTGCCGGCAACCATGTTCGACCACCTGGCAGAAGCCGCCGAGCGCAACAAAGAGGGATGAAGACCGTCCCGTGGGCCAAAGAGAGCCACCGATTTCTATCCAAAGACGAACTGCTGGCCAAGGTGGCGATCGAAGAGGGCCCGCCTACGATCGGGCTCCAAAGCGACCCTTTCGCCATCCTGATCGAGTCGATCGCGGGCCAACAGCTGTCGGGCAAGGCGGCGGACGCGATCCTCGAGCGCGTGAAAGCGGCCGCGGGCGATATTTCACCAGAAAGGCTGTTGGCGAGCGAGGAGGCGCTTAGCGGTTCATGCGGGCTCTCGCGGGCTAAGGCCGGTACTATCCTCGCTTTATCGAGAGCAGCCGTGGATGGATTCGACTTGAACCACCTAAACGGGGCGCCGGATGAACAAGTTTACGAGAGGCTAACGGAGTTCAAGGGAATCGGACCCTGGACCGCAGAGATGTTCATGATCTTCGGGCTCGGGCGGCAAGACGTCATGTCGCCCGGCGACCTGGGGCTTCGAAAGGGCCTAAAGGCAGCTTACGGCCTGGAAGACGTTCCGACGATCAAGGAGTCGGGACCACTATTCGAACGCTGGAGGCCCTACCGCAGCGCAGCGTGTTGGTATCTGTGGAAGATAACATGACAATCGATTCCAAAGTACATGAAGGATCACCGTCCTTAGCCAGCCAACTACAGTGGGTTGAAAGAGGGGGCTGGGAGCTTCCATGCTCCGTCCTCCGTTACCACCTAAATCCTTGGTGACAGCCTTCCTATTATAGACGCCTAAATGCCGCAAAAGCAACAAATGCGGGCGTCTAGCGTGATACGAGTAGGCCTTCGGACCTAGGCAGACTCGTATGAACCACGTTGAGCAGGTGGATCGGACCCTGCTCTTTGGTCCAAATCGATTCCTGTCGATTCAGAAAAACGCAATAGACGGGTTTCGAATCCGGATCGCGGTGCCATCCGTTTGTTCCACGCCCGGTAATCAGTAAAACGTAGCACGAAGCGGGTATTTGCACCTCATCGGAAAATGCAAATGTATTATCGTGGCTTCCTGCGCAAATCGCGTCCTCATTGGCGATCATGTGGCCTTTAAGCCCAATCTTCAAGGCTCCATGGTTTTGCAAGACGATATATTCGTTTTGAGTATCCGGGTTTCGATGGACTTCGACTATTCGCAGCATGATTTATCCGCTCTTATTTATTTTGACGCAACAGATGCCGGAAAGCCGCCATTTATTTAATCAATTTTTAGGAATCCGGGCGTGGATATCGAGTGGATAATCGAAAACCCCCGCCCGAAGCGCGATTTAGCTGCAGCCGCTGGTCGACCCGCAGCTATCGCATTTGAGGCAAGTGCCGTTACGCACCATCGTGAACTGGCCGCACTCCGAGCAGGGATCGCCTTCGTAGCCCTTGATTTTCGCGGCCCTGATCTTCTGTGCGAGTTCCCCACCCTGGCCAACATCGTAGGCGTCAGGCTCAGAAGGCCTTTGAACAAGATGAGCCCGAAAGCCTACACTTTCGTTAGCCTGCGCAGCCTGGCCCGGAATGGTGCCGTTGTGCTCTTCGGACACCACTTCCTCCTCTACGAATTCGGGCTCCTGTTGCGGCTTGCCGACCGTGTCCGAGCGCAAGTCTTCCTGCGAAACTTGAACAAAATCGCTCCTACTCAGGTATGTGACCGCCAACTCTCTGAAGATGTAGTCGATTACCGAAGTCGACATCTTGATCTGCTCGTTGCCGGCAACCATGCCATTAGGTTCGAACCTCGTGAAAACGAACGCGTCTACAAACTCTTCTAACGGCACCCCATATTGAAGCCCGAGCGAAATCGCGATCGCGAAGCAGTTCATCAGGCTTCGGAACGCTGCGCCTTCGCGGTGCATGTCCACAAAGATCTCGCCAAGTGAGCCGTCCACGTATTCTCCAGTGCGTAGATACACCTTGTGGCCGCCCACCCGGGCCTTCTGCGTGTAGCCTCGCCGACGGCTGGGCAACAAGTGCCTCTTCGCAATGTATCGGTAAACCAGCTTCTGCGCGGCCCGCGTCGTTTCGCTTGAGGCGGGGTCGATTTCCATGATCGCTGCGGCAGCTTCGTCGGCGGCCGTGTTCAGCGGTTGACTTAGCTTGCTTCCGTCGCGATAAAGCGCGTTGGCCTTCAGCGCCAGCTTCCAACTCAAACTATAAGCATCGCTGATTTCGGAGACAGTCGCCTCGTTGGGAAGATTGATCGTCTTGCTGATTGCGCCTGAAAGGAACGGCTGTGCGGCGGCCATCGCCCGGATGTGGCCTTCCGTAGAAATGAACCTCTTGCCCGACTTACCACATCGGTTCGCGCAATCGAAGACCGGGTAGTGCTCGATCTTCAAGTGCGGCGCGCCCTCGACGGTCATCGTTCCACAACAGTAGGTGTTTGCCTGCTCGACGGCCTCCCTACTAAAGCCCAAGGCATCCAGCATATTGAAGCCCCAAT
>JACDEQ010000228.1 GCA_013816225.1 Armatimonadota bacterium
GTTGACGTCTCGTCGAACCCGTCTCGCTTCGTCGATCCCGCGACTCGCGAAGTCCAAGCCCGCGTAAGCTGGTTCGACCGCGGCCCCGCCACCGCCACCTGGCAAACGCGCACCGATATGGTCGGCTGGCTACTGACCCCTTAGCCCAAAGGACACGGCGGGTACGAGTGGTGGCAACGAGTGTCAGGCACCTTCGTTTCGCGGAATCGGTGAATCGGCTCACGAGCTCTTTGTAAAGGTTAAAGTCGGTATCGAGCCACGCGGTGCCATTCGCGTCATAGTGAAAGACGCCGGAATCAAGCGATTCTCGCGCCAATCAAAACTCTTCGCGAGGAAACGCCCATGCGATCCTGCGCTAAACATAAAACGAGACGGCATTGGAACGCCAGCCCCGCAGATGTTTGTCTCAGTCTTTGATGCCAATCGAAAGAAGTTCCTCGATACGTTACTGGCTTATGATCGGCGGAATCGGAGCGGTGGCTATCATCGTCGTCGGTGCGCTCGTCGTGCTGGCGACCAGAAAGGATGAAACCGTAGGCTTAAAGCGACGTATTAGGATCGATGACTTTTCATTCCAGGTCGACAAGGTCTACGAGATTCGATCCGCCACAGGCACCGATCTTGTCGCAGAGCTGACGGTAAACAACGAAGCCAAACGCGTCGATTTCGATTTCGATCCGTCGCTCATCGTTCTTGTCGACGAAAATGGGAAATCTACGAAGGGGCGAGCCTCAGCCGGCCAGACCGGAGCCCTACATCTCATCGCGGCCCAATCCGGCAAAACGACACTCGAATTTCCGCTTCCGAAACGAGCCGGCCACGCCTACTTGCAATGGGCTTTCGGTGGCGAGGTCGGCCGATCCGCCGACAGAATCCTTTTCGGAGACAAGCGCGTGCAAGTCAAGTAGGGCCCAAGAAGAGTGCCGGCGATTTTATCGTGACGTGGTTGGCCTCGAGCCGATCGCGGGGCCGGTGAGCGGCTGGCCAGGCTTCGGGGCAGGCGAGCAGACTCAAAACCATTGGCAGGGGCTTTGTGCCGGCTCGCTCCTCTATGAGGCGTAGGTCCGCCCGGAGTCATCAGCAGGTCCACTGCGAGACATCGCAAACAGAATGGAAGGACGCCCTATGAAAGAGCTTGGCGTCACTTCCGCAAGATACGCCCTAACTTGCGCCAATCGCTTCTCACGCTCATCGACGGGCAATAATAAGAGCCGCGTGCTATGAGTAAGCCCGGATTTCAAAGTAAAGATCGATTCCGGCGTCCACGCGCGTTCGAATTTCTCCGAGTGAATGTCACTACCCGTAATACCGGCACTCCCCAGAACCGCCCGCAGCTTTTCGATTCTCGTTCAAGTCTTCCAAACGGTCCGACTCGTCGGGCCTCCGCGGAACGTCGGTTAAAACTTCCTCCCATATCTCATCCCCCGGCAATACATGCGAATCGCGGTCTCAAACGGTGATGCCGAGGGCCCCACCCTGGCGTAGGACTCTTTTCGCCTCGATCAATCCCTCCGCGGGAGACGGTAACTTGAACAGAAGACGAACCCAACATCCAAGATGGGTCATCCTATGGGGAACAGGTCACCCTTCGCGAGCGATGATATGCCTTCCAGAACGACGTTTTCGCCTTCCTAGACGACCTCCCTCTCATCCTTCACGCCGCCACACAGCTGCGCCCATTTTGAAGAGCGCCACAGCTTGACTCGGAGTAACCTGCTCCTCAGTGAAAGTAGCGATCGTTGGCCTTGGGGCTGCGGGGCTTCGCGCGGCAATGCTTCTCGAAAGGCAGGGAGTGGACATTACACTTTTCGATGCGCGTTCACGGGGCGGTGGGCGGCTTTGCACCACAGATCAGGGAGATGAGGGGGGTGCGGAGTGGATCGACGGGGACCATGTTCGGTGCCTCTCGCTTCTCGAGGGGCTCGGCCTGTCCCCAATTCCGGATGCTAACGAGCCTTACCTTGTCGCGTACAAGGGTGAAAGACTCCTGTCCGCGGAGCTTTGGCCCGAAGCCCTCGAAGACGCCGGCCGGGTTCACGAAGAGGCGGCCGCCCTATGCTATGATCCGCCACCAGCGGCTGATGCAACGCTGTCTTCGTTCCTCGATCGACATTGCAGGAGCGAGCGCGGCAGATGGTGGAACGAGGCTCAGTGGCGATCGGACGAGGGCGAGGACACAAATCGAATCGGGCTGAATGGCTGGCTTGCGGGTTATCGCCACTACCTGGGCCGGCCGGAGGGAACGATGAGCGCGTACCGATTCCCGGGGGCGAATGCCGTAACCGACGCGATGCTCGCCCGTTTGAACGCGAAGCCGAACTTGTCGCATTCATTGGCCAGGGTGGCTTCCGAAAGTGGAAGCACGCTCGAGTTCGCGAGCGGTGAGACGAGCGGGCCATACGACGCCCTAGTGTTGGCGATCCCGCCTCCATGCCTCGGTCAAATCGCCTTCGAACCCGAGCTGCCTCCGGAAACGGCCGCCGCCATCCGACGATGTCCGATGGGGCGCACGATCAAGGTCTCTTTCGAGTTCGCCGAACCATTTTGGGAGGACGAAGGTTGGCACGGGCATATGTTCACCGACGGCCCGTTGCAGCAGACGTGGAACTCGTCCATAGGCAGGCGGCACTTGCTGAGCGCATATATTTGTGGCAATGATGCGGAGAGTGTCGTTCGGTCTCCCGATCCGATCGCCATAGTAAGAGGCGAGTTGTTGCGAATATCCGCACGGGCCCGCCCGGTTCGAGCGGTCCTTCATGACTGGATATCCGATCCGTGGTCACGAGGGGCGTTTTCCTACACGCCGGTAAACCCTGTCGACCGGTCGGTGCTTGCAGCGCGGGAAGGCAGCATCCATTTCGCTGGGGAGCACACGGCTTCTTGGATGGGATTCGTCGAGGGCGCGTTGGAAAGCGCCGAGCGGGTCGCAGCCGAAATTACTCGGACAGGCCCAGCTCTTTGAGCCGCACCGAGCTGTCGCGCCAGTGCTCGCCAACCTTAACAAAGAGCTCGAGGAAAACATGCGCTCCGATGAGCGATTCGATTTGGACGCGAGCGGCCGTGCCGATCTTCTTGAGCATCTGGCCCTTCTTCCCGATCAGGATCGGCTTTTGGGATTCGCGCTCCACGACGATGAGCGCGGAGATACGGATGATCTCGCTCGTGTTGCCATGCTGAGGCTCTTCCCACTCCTCGATCTGAACGGCCACGCCGTGCGGGACCTCTTCCCGCGTGTTATGTAGAACCTGCTCGCGGATGAGTTCGGACGCCATGTCTCGGACCGTCTGGCTGGTGTAGAAATCAGGATCGTCGAACAGAGGCGGGCTCTCGGGAAGTAGCGGCACAAGCAGGTCGAGGACCTTGTCCAGGTTCTCGCCCGTAATCGCACTCGTCATCATCATCTGGGCAGGCTTCGTCAGCTCTTCGTACTCGTCGTAGTTCGACTGGACGTACTCCGGGCGAAGCCGGTCCATCTTATTGAGCACCACGACGACTCGCTCGAAGCCGAAGCTCTTGAGCAGTCGTGCTATGTGTTTGTCTTCGTCCGTCGGGGGCTTGCTAACGTCCACGACGAACAGCGCCGCGTCCGCGTCGGGCAGCGTCTGTACGGCGAAGTCGACCATGACTTTGCCCAACTTCGAATGCGGCTCGTGGATGCCCGGCGTGTCGTAGAAGGCGATCTGTGCTCCGGGACGATTGGCGACGCCGAGCAGTGTGCGGCGCGTGGTCTGTGGCTTGTTCGAAACGATCGCGACCTTCTGTCCGACGATATAGTTCATCAGGGTGCTTTTGCCCGCATTGGGGCGGCCGAGAATCGCGACCGAACCGCTCCGAAATAACATAGGACTAACCCTTGTCGCGGAACACAACGCCTATACCGGCCTCGGCTTTTTGCGGGCGGGCTGCTTCCTTCGACCGAGGTTCGGGGCGCGGCCCTCGCCGCCGCCGCTGCTTTGGTGGCGGCGAGACATCGATGGGCTCGTCTTCTTGCTCGTAAACATCGGAATACTCAGGCGCAAGGGATAGCGACATCACGGGTACTTCTTCTTCGAAATAGTCCTCATGAACCGTGTCTTCCTCAAGCTCCGGAATCTC
>JACDEQ010000229.1 GCA_013816225.1 Armatimonadota bacterium
ATCGAGGAGCTCCAATATCTTCTCGGCAAGGCTGATTGAATTGTTTCTCTCAGCATAAAGAGACGCCTCTTGGGCGGAAAAGCGGCCTTCCGTCAGATCGAATTGAACGATGGGCTTGCCCAGCGCCATATATTCCATGATTTTATTCATGGTCGATTTGTCGTTCATCTCGTTGTAAACATCTGGATTCACGCAAACATCGGAAGTGTTGAGCATGGTGAGCATTTCGTTGTCGGGAACGCGGCCGGTGAACGTAACGTAGTCCGAAATCTTCAATTCTTGGGCGAGAGCCTTGAGTTCCTCCAACTCAGTCCCGCCGCCAACGAGTCCGAATTGGACATCTCGTCGGCCGAGGTCGCGGACGATGTGCCGGGCTGCTTCAAGCAAATAATGGAGGCCCTCCTGTTTGCCCATGACGCCGACATAGCCGACCAGGTATTGTCGACCATTCTTTAGCGATTCGACCGGGGGAATGATCTTCAACCGTTCCAAACTCGGGCCGCTACGCACCACGAACACTCTCTCGGGAGGCATTCCCCCACGCTCGATTGCAATTTTTTTATAGGACTCGTTCGTCGCGATGGAGACGTCGGCGATCTTGAACGTCCATCTCTCCCACAAGAGCATGACTTTATAGAAAAAATCCTTTCTACCGAATTTCGCGATATAGAGCTCCGGATTGATATCATGATGGTCGAATAGAAACTTCTTTCGAAAACACAGCTTGAAAAAGCCTCCGACCAGGAATATATTATCGGGTGGGTTGCAGGCATGGATCACGCCGAAACCTTGGCGAAGGAGCACTTTCCAGGCAAGAAAGTACTGCCAAAAGAGGGCGCTAGAGTATTCGACGAGGTATCCCAACGCGCCGCTGCCTTCGGTGGGCAAGCTGTGTCGATAAATGGAGATGCCGTCGATGATCTCGAACTTCTTCTCATAGCCCTTGCCGGTCGGGCAGATAATAGAAATGTGGTAACCATGATCGCGCAAGGTTGTGGCTTCTTGCCAAACTCGACGGTCGAACGGAGATGGCAAGTTTTCTACGATGAAGAGAACGCGTTTCACTTTACCAGCAGATGCCATCGTAGCGGCCCTTTTCACTCGTGTCGTCCGAAATGCGAACCAGGTCGACGATCACTTGACCTTCGCGGAGCCTTCCCGGGACGCTCTCGAACTCGGTCTCTTTGGTGCCGATAACAATCGTGTCGGCGCTATCAAGCACTTCCTCCACCGACGATTTCATTAGCCTGGAGATGTGCGGAATAATATTGAGAATATAATCGCGATTTGCGCCGGTCAGCTTCGCGATCTGGACGTGCTTGTCGTAAATGCTGACTTCGTAGCCTTTGCCGATCAAATGCTCGATAACTGTGACGACCGGGCTTTCCCTCAAATCGTCGGTGCCGGCTTTGAAGCTAAAGCCCAAAACGCCGACCTTTTTGCTCGGCTTTTCGGTAATCATCTTGATCCCTTTTTCGATTTGGCGCTGGTTGCTCGGGATAATCGAGGATATAGCGGGAATGTCGAGATCTAGGGTTCGCGCTTTGTATCCGAGCGCCCTAACATCCTTGGGAAGACAGGAGCCGCCGAACGCGAAGCCGGGCTTCAAATAATAAGGCGAAAGATTAAGCTTCGTGTCCTGGCAAAAGATATTCATCACCTTGTGCCCGTCGATTTTCAATTCCTTGCAGATATTTCCGATTTCGTTGGCAAAGACGACCTTCAGTGCGTGCCAAGCATTGTCTGTGTACTTCACCATCTCCGCGGTTTCCAGGTCGGTACGAATCATCGGTGCGTTGAGGTGCTCATAAAGGCTATGCAAGATGTCGCCGCTGCGGTCGTCCGTCTCGCCGATCACCGTTTTAGGGGGATTAGCATAATCGTAGACAGCCGTACCTTCTCGCAAGAACTCGGGGTTGTTGCAAACGCCGAAATCGACGCCGGCTTTCTTTCCCGAAGCGCTCTCGAGCGTGGGAATAACAACGCTTCGCATGCTTCCCGGCAGCATGGTGCTTCGAGCCACCACAACATGAAAGTCACCCTTGTTGGCGATCGCGCCGCCGATCTCTTCGCAAACCTTTTCCACGTAGCGCAAGTCCAGGCTGCCGTTAGCGTGGCTTGGGGTTCCAACGCAGATGAGCGATATTTCGGAGTTCATCACCGCGTCCGCAATGTCGTCGGTTGCCCGCAAGCGACCGTCGCGGACCGCAGCGGCGATTATGTCGCCGATGTCCCTCTCGATAATCGGGGTTTGTCCTGCGTTGATCAGGTCGACTTTCACGTTCGCCGGATCGACGCCGATCACCTCGTGCCCCTCGTCGGCGAGGCATCCGGCGGACACGGCTCCCACATAGCCCAAACCAAAGACGCTAATTCTCATAACTATCTAAACAAAAAACGAGGCGGGGGTCCCGAACCTCCGCCTCGGCTATTATCGCACAGCGAGTAAGCTCTTAACCCATGCCATCAGCCGATGCGGTTCGCGCCGCCGCCGCCGATTCCGGACTAGACCTATCTGCCTTGCCCGTGCACGTCGGCATCATCATGGACGGTAACGGCCGATGGGCGCGTTCCCGAGGGATACCGAGACTCCTCGGCCACCGCGAAGGCTACAAGACTCTTCGTTCCGTCCTCTTGGCAGCAAACGACCTTGGTGTTAAATACTTGACGGTGTACGCGTTCAGCGCGGAGAATTGGCGTCGCCCAAAGGTCGAGGTCGAGGGCCTCATGAAGTTGATCGAACGTGCGGCTATCGACGAGCTCCGCATCATGTTCCGCAACAATGTCCGTGTCAAAGTCGCAGGGAGGCTGAACGAGGTGCCTGACGGGTTGCGACGGGCACTCGAAAAAGGCGTGGAAACTACCGCGGACAATACGGGAATCACGTTTACCTTGGCCGTCAACTATGGCGGACGTGCCGAGATCGTCGACGCGGTCAACCGACTTATGGCTGAAGGCGAGCGCTCGGTCCACGAAGATAAGATTTCGGCGAAGCTTTACAATCCCGACATCCCCGAACCGGACCTCTTGATAAGAACCGCCGGCGAAATGCGGCTGAGCAATTTCCTTCTTTGGCAAGGCGCATACGCCGAACTCGTGGTTGTCGAGAAAACCTGGCCCGAGTTCAATTTGGAGGACCTCGTCGAAGCGTGCAAAAGCTTCCAATCGCGGACGCGCAAATTCGGAGGAGACGCCGAGTGAAGCGGGTCGCCATTCTAGGCAGCACGGGCAGCATCGGGACGCAAGCGCTCGACGTGGTTCGGATGCATCCCGAGGCGCTGCGCGTAACCGGCCTTGCGGCGCATTCTAACGGTGGGCTTCTTCAAGAGCAGGCGGCAGAGTTTAGCCCTAAGCACTTAGGTATGTATAACGCCGACGTCGCGTCCCAAATCGGCGCTCTGGCCGGAATGGACGGCCTGATCGAAATTGCTACCTGCGAAGACGTAGACCTCGTGGTCGTTTCCGTCAGCGGAATGATCGGATTGCGGCCCACGATCGCAGCCCTCGACGCGGGCAAAGTGGTCGCTCTTGCGAGCAAGGAGGTGCTGGTCGCCGGCGGCTCGATCGTGATGCCGAAAGCCACGCCGAACCGCCTTCGCCCGATCGACTCTGAACACTCCGCCGTGCTGCAGTGCCTACAGGGCGAGCGGCCCGATCAAGTAAACCAAATCATCCTCACGGCGAGTGGCGGCCCGTTCAAAGGGTGGAGCCGAGAGCGTTTGGAAACCGTGACAGTCGAGCAAGCGCTGAACCACCCGACGTGGTGTATGGGAGGCAAGATCACGATCGACTCGGCCACGCTAATGAACAAGGGCCTGGAACTCATCGAGGCGTGCTGGCTGTTCGATATATCGCCCGACCGAGTGCAGATTATCGTCCACCCGGAGAGCATCATCCATTCTATGGTTAAGTTCGACGACGGTAGTGTAATCGGCCAATTGGGTCACCCCGACATGAAGCTGCCAATCCAATACGCGCTCTTGGGGCCGGAACGGATTACCTCTCCCTCCAAGCCGTGGTCGCCGATCGACACTCCGAATTTGACATTTGAGCCGCTCGACGAGGTGACGTTCACGCTTCCCAGCTT
>JACDEQ010000230.1 GCA_013816225.1 Armatimonadota bacterium
CGGCCTTCCGATGGGCGAGCACGTCGGGCGCGCCATGTTTGCCGCGGGCGCTTGGAGGCCAATTTTTGTGATCGGGCACGGGGGCGATTTGGTTCGCGATGCCTTCGGTGACAAGTACGAATACGTGGTTCAAGGGGAGCCACACGGGACCGGCGACGCCTGCAAGATGGCGCTGCCGGCGATCGAGAACTTCGAGGGGGTGGTCTTGGTCGGGTCCGGCGATGCTCCGCTCGTGACCGGCGATTCGATGCGCGCGCTCGTTGCCGAGTTCGAAACCTCAGGAGCCGACTGCGTCGTGGCGACTTGCATCCTCGACGACCCGCTTGGGTACGGCAGAATGGTGCGCGATGACAAGGGAGAAGTCACAGCAATCGTCGAGGAAGTGGACGCGAGCGAGGAGCAGAGGAAGGTTAAGGAGATCAACGCCGCGTTCTATTGCTTCTCGTCGAAGGCGCTGACCGAACTCCTTCCAAAGTTGAAGAACGACAACCAAAAACGCGAGTACTACTTGACCGACCTCGTTTCGATCATCTCCTCCCGAGGTGGAACAGTCGCGACCCACGTGTACGGCGATGCGGACATGCTGCGGGGAGTGAACGACCGGTGGCAGCTTGCGGAGGCCGGCCGGCTTATGCAGCAGCGAATCCTGAAATCACACGCCTTGGCAGGCGTGACTCTGGAGGACCCGGTGACGACTTACATCGGAGCCGACGTAACAATCGAACCAGACGCCGAAATTGCCGGCATGACGGCGATCGAAGGTGCCACGAGAATCGGGGCTCGCTGCAAAATTGGATCCTTTTGCCGCATAGCCGACTCCGATATCGGCGCGGACAGCGTCATCTTGATGAGCCATGTGAACAGGGCGTCGGTCGGCAATGGAACCAGGGTCGGGCCGTATGCGAACCTGCGGCCGGGCACCGTATTAGGGCCGCAGGTGAAGGTCGGCAACTTCGTGGAGGTCAAGAACTCGGAGATCGGGGAGGGCGCCTCTATGTCTCACCTCACGTATGTCGGCGATTCGAGAGTAGGTCCGCGGGCCAACATCGGCGCGGGCACGATCACGTGCAATTACGACGGTTTTGCCAAACATGAAACCATAATCGGTGAGGACGCGTTCGTCGGGTCGAACTCGACGCTCGTCGCGCCGGTGGAGATCGGGCCGGGTGCGATCACGGCTGCCGGGAGTGTAATCACGCAAAACGTTCCCGCCGACTCGCTCGGCGTAGGACGATCGAGACAGGAAAACAAGGAAGGCTGGGCGAAAGTATGGCGTCGCAACAAGAAAAACCAAGAGTAATGGAGACCCACAATAACCACAATTTGTCGAGGCTCAAGATTTTTACGGGCAACGCGAACCCGGAGCTTGCGCATAAGATTGCCGACATCCTGGAAGTCAAGGTGGGCCGGGCGACGACAACGAAGTTCAGCGATGGCGAGGTCCGCGCTCAAATTGACGAGAGCGCCCGCGGCAGCGACGTCGTGATCATCCAATCGACCTGCCAACCCGCGAATGACAACATCATGGAACTGTTGATCATGATGGATGCGTTCCGGCGCGCCTCGGTCCAGAGCATGACGGTCGTTCTTCCCTACTATGGATATGCGAGACAGGATAAGAAAATCAAGCCTCGCGAGCCAGTCACAGCCCGGCTGGTCGCCGATCTTTTGACTCAGACCGGGGCAAACAGGATTGTCGCTTGCGACCTGCACGCCGACCAGATACAAGGCTTCTTCGACGTTCCTGTGGACCACCTCTATCTCGGTCCGGTCATCGGCAGGCACTTGATCGAACAAGGCTACGCGGACCAGGATGCCGTCGTCGTGTCTCCGGACGTGGGCGGGGTGGTCCGGGCAAGGGCGCTCGCCGAGATGCTCGGCAAGCCGTTGGCGATCATCGCGAAGAGGCGGCCAGAGCCGGGCCGGGTCGATATAGTCGAGATCATCGGTGACGTCTCCGGCAAAGTCTGCATCATGATCGACGACATGGTCGACACGGGCGGGTCCGTCGTACAGGGCGCGGAGGCGCTCTTGCAGCGGGGAGCGACCGACATAGTCGTAACCTGCACGCATCCCATTTTTAGCGCGAACGCCCCTCAACGCCTTCAAGACGGCCCGATCAGCCGCGTGATATGCACGGATACGATTCCGGTGCCACAGCAAAAGCGGTTCAACAAGCTGACAATTCTATCAGCGGCGCCGCTTCTTGCCGAGGCGATTCGGCGGATTCATATGCACGAGTCGGTAAGCAGCTTGTTCGAGACTTGGCGATAGCGGAGTGGGGCTCGAGTCGATGCTGTCGCTTCTATTGTGGCCCGAGCACGCGACTTGGCCAGGAAAGCGGCAAGGCTGGTTCGCCTTCCTCGTCCTCCTTGCAGGTTTCGCTGCTGGCTCGGTTGAGGTGAACGAGCCGGCGGTGGCCGTCGCCTCAATCGCTGCGGCCCTTTTGGCGTCCGTTGCTTTCGCCTTGACTTACTCTTTCGAAACACGAGGTGCGCGTGCACGGTTTTGCCTTCGGTCGGCAGCCGTGGCGGGTGCGCTAATGACGTCCTTCTTTTTTGGAGACTTCTTGGCAAATTGCTTCTTAGAATTTTGGCCGAACATTCACTACTATCGAGCTTATGCCATACCAATGCCGATACCTCTCGGGAGTCTCCCGTTTGCAATCGTCGGATATTTTCTCTTGGGCTGGGCCCAAAGCCACAATCGCAGGAGTGGCTAATGGGGGGCCCGGGCTCGCGAATTTCCGGCGAATCAACATGCGCCGAGAGCAGTCTTAACGAATAAGCTGAATACCGGGAACGAACTGAGCTGGGCGATACACCTGGCCAAAACGGAATCGCAGAAGACACTCGTCGTAATCGCCTGCGCGGGCTTGGCAGGACTTTTCGGAGTGGCATTGGTGAGGAGTTTCTGGATGTTCCCGTTCGGCGCTCTGGTCATCCTTCTGGGAACTGCCGATTTTCTGTTGCCTGTGCGATTTCGAATCGGTAAGGAGGGGGCGAGCAGCAAGTGCGGAATGAACACAACCGCGATCACCTGGGATAAGGTTCGACGCGTGGTGGAGGGCGAGGACGGGGTCAAGCTGTCCCCACTCGAAACATCGAGCCGACTCGCCGCGTTTCGCGGGGTTTTCTTGCGTGCCAACGGTAATTTGCAGGAAATCAAGGATTGCGTCGAATATTGGAGAGAACAATATGCTAAGGATGTGGGATCAGCCACTGACCGACGAAAACAGGATGAAGATCGTGGAGCGGGTGGCCAAGGAAATCAAAAAGCGCCATCTGGAAACGCCGGCGATACTGTTTCTTGAAATGCATAAGCCTCTGGCTAACATCGTCGGTCACGCTGCCGTCGCCTTTTCTCCTTTCATGATGCCTTTTCTGGGTTTCAAAACCGTGGACGAATACTCCCAGTTCTTTTCCGACCGCCAGAACGTCGAACTATTAATCCAAGAGATCGATAAGCGCGACCTCCAACCCCAGGATCAAAGCTGATGACCGGCCGATTTCGCAACACTCTCATCGTTTGCCTCTTGGTTCTGGCGCTTTCAATTCTTTCGGGCTGTGCAAAGAAATCGTATGGCACTCAAGAGCAATACGTAACCGTCCGGGCAAACGAGCTCTATGTCGAACCGTCGGCAGGCACGGCGGTCGAACCTTCCACATTTCGGTGGAATTTGCTTTCCGGCCAGGCTTGGATCGACCGCTTGAGCACTGAGGGCGGCCAGGTGAGGGTACTCGAATCGATTCAATTCGGATCTCCCGAAGAGGCTGACGCGTGGCTCGCCAAGGAGGCTTCGGAAGGACAACCGCCGAAACAGACGATCGAGCAATACCGCGCCGCAAGAAAGGCGGAGCTGAGCGCGACCTCTGGAGCGTTCGTGAGGAACGGCGAAGAAAGCGCCTACTACGCGTGGCAACTCCCCGACGGCAGCTTCATGCGCGACACTGTCACGATTTCTGGCAAGGATGTGGCGGTCGCCGAATCCAAGGCTTATCCCACGAGGGACGCATTAGTCGCAGAATTCGGCGAGACCCTCGCTAACTTCGACGCTTACATCGCGCAGCGATCCGAGG
>JACDEQ010000231.1 GCA_013816225.1 Armatimonadota bacterium
TCTGATCCAGTCCTGCAAAGCTGGTCCAGTTAGTGCCGTCCCACCACGAGCCGTCGCCCGGAACCACGTCGATGCCTGTGTAATGAATCGATGGGCCGCTGTAGCCGTTGAAGTCCACGACGAACGCATAGTCCACTCCGCTCGTCAATTGCAGGCCGATATTGTTGAACGTGATGACCGCCCCTTCGGGCGGAACCACCGCGCTGTCCGAATAGAGCATAACGCCCGTTGGCACGCCTGCGGCGACAGTTTGGACACTGAATCCGACGGTGCCAACGGTATTGCCCGCTGCCATCTCGAATCGCCATTCCCACAGGATGTCGTCGACGGCCGGGCAAGGCAGAATCTGTGCCTGTCCGAGCCAGCCGCTGGTGATGTTTCCATCCCAAGAGCCGAAGTTGTCATAGATCGTCTCCGCGCTTGCGGCGACCGTTAAGACTGCCAATCCCGCGATGGCGATAAGTTTCTTTTTCATCATTGCCTCCCTATCGAGTTGCACACTCGTAATCATATTATAGCTCCGCGGGGTATTTTTTGTGACATCTTTTGCAAGCTGGAGGTTGGCGGCCCCCTCAGCAGGTACGATGCCGCGCATGAGCGTGGGTGTGGGAATAGTGGGTTACGGCGCGCAGTTCTCGATGGGCAAACACCATAGCGATAGCGTCAAAGCCACAGAGGGCCTCGAATTAGCGGGAATCTACGACATCGAACCGGAACGGCGAACTGCGGCGCGTGAAGAACAGGGCGTCGCGGTTTTCGACTCCTACGAAGGCCTGGTCGCCGAGCTGTCGATCGGCCTCGTGGTTCTCGTCACTCCTCATGATACTCACGCCCCGCTCAGCATCCAGGCGAGTCGGGCAGGGAAGCATGTGATGACGGAGAAGGCGATGTGCCTGAACACCAAAGAGGCGGACTCGATGATCGCCGCCGCAAAGGAGGCGGGGAAGACTCTTACCGTCTACCAAAACCGGCGATGGGATGGCGACTTCCTTACCGTCAAGATGGTTCTCGAATCGGGTGCGGTCGGCAGGGTGTTTCAAGTCGAATCGAGCGTGAATGGCTGGTGGTATCCGGCGGGCTGGCGGGGCATCAGGGCATGCGGCGGGGGCATGCTCTACGACTGGGGAGCGCATCTAGTAGACCAGATAGTCCAGTTGATCCTCCCCGCAATGCCAAAGATCGTGTTCGCGGTTTCTCACGCCGGGGCGCACGATGTCGACATCGAAACTCAATCGACGGTGACGGTTCTCTTCGACAACGGCGTCTCGGCAGAAATCGATGTCGGATGCATGAGCCACATCGCGCGCCCACGCTGGCTAATCCGCGGTGACAAGGCCGCATTCCACATGCCGGATTGGAAGCACGCGACCTTGAAAGACCAAGGCGGGGAGGTGCAAATAGGCGTAGAGGAGGATCGCTGGGCCGACCTCTACAAGAACCTTAGCCGCCACCTCAATTATGGGGAAGAGTTGGCGGTTAAACCCGAGCAATCTCGAACGGTGATGGCCGTCATCGATGCAGCGTTTGCAAGCGCCGAAACAGGCAAATCCGTTGCGATCGGAAACGATTGAGGCGATTTGAGCGTTAAACCTGCAACGATGAAGGGTTTAGCATTCGGAATTCTCGCCGTGTTTACCGTCGCCGCGGCGCAAGGTCCGCAGGTCACGTCTAGGATCGAACTCGCTAGCAAATTCGCAAAGCCGGGCCAAATTCTCAAGGGCATGATATTCCTGACGGTGCCTGAAGGTTATCACGCTTACGCGCCGTCCGACGAGGGCGAGACGTACAAGGTGGCCATCGAGGCTGTCGAGAAAGCCACGTACAAACTCGGCAAGATCGTGTACCCGAAGGGCCTCGAAAAGTCGTTCCTGGGCGAGAACCACGTGGTTTACGAGGGAACCGTCAAGATTCCTGTAGAGATAGCGATCCCGAGACGGGCGAAGACGAAGTATGCCTTCAAGCTCAACGTGAAGTCTCAAATATGTTCTAACGACGGCATGTGCCTCATGCCGAGAACGGACGAGCTGGGCGGAACTGTCACAATCAAAGCCAAGTAGACGCATGTTCTATAAGGCCAAAACAACGCTTGTCGCCCTTGCGTCGCTTTGCCTCGCGGCAGGGTCTTTGGCGCAAGTTCAGCAAGAAGCGGAGTGGACGGCGAGGGTTGTTCCTGCAGATGCGCGTGCAGGCGAATCGGCACAGCTCGTTCTAACTGCCAAGATCAAGAAGGATTGGCATATCTATTCGATCGTGCCGGCCGAGGGGATTGGCCCGCTGCCTACCAGTTTCGAATTCGTTGCGATGGGGCTCAAGGCCGAGGGCGATCCCATCGAGCCTAGCCCGATCGTGAAGGTAGACCCGAACTTTGGCGATATAAAGGTTGGGATGTTCGAAGGCGACGTAGCCTTCGCGATTCCAGTCCAGGTTACGGGCTCCGCTACAGGCAAAGCGACAGCCCGTTGGATGGCCTGCAGCGAGTCCACATGTTCGCCTCCCAGAACCTCCGAGATTCCGATCGATTTCAAAGTCACACCCGGGCCGGCCAGGGCGGATCACATAACAAGAATCACGACAGCGCCCGAGCAGCCTGTGGGAGCGATCGTTGCAACGACGGGTGACGAACCGCCGGTCGCCGGTCAGGTTTCTGGTGAAGCTAACTCCGGCGACATCGAGGAAGCCTTGAAGAAGGGCTTGCTCCCTTTCCTCCTCATTTCCTTCATCGCCGGCTTGGGCGCACTTCTAACGCCGTGTGTTTTTCCGATGGTTCCGATTACCGTCAGCTATTTTTCGAAGCGCGCCGAAGACAAGAAACCTTCCATCGCGGGCGCGGCGGCGTACTCGTTGGGCATCATTTCGACGTTCACAGTTCTGGGCGTTCTTGTAGCGATCATCTTTGGCGGCAGCGCGATCGCCGCATTCGCCACGCACCCGATAACGAACATCGTTCTGGCCCTTTTGTTCGTGGTTCTCGCGCTGAATCTGTTCGGCGTGTACGAGATCAGACTGCCGAGCTGGCTCGTAAACAAAGCCAATCAAGGCACTAAAAAGGGTGGCTTCTTCGGCCCGTTTGCCATGGGGCTCACGTTTACCCTGACGTCCTTTACCTGCACGGTCGGTTTCGTGGGCGCGCTCCTGGCAAAGGCTGCGGCCGGTGGCAGCATCCTCATGCCGATCCTGGGAATGCTTTCGTTCAGCTTCGCCTTTGCCTCGCCGTTTTTCCTGTTGGCGCTCTTTCCGCAGTACCTTTCGAATTTGCCGAAAGCCGGGTCGTGGATGACATCGGTCAAAGTGACCATGGGCTTTATTGAGCTCGCGGCCGCGGTTAAATTCCTGTCGAATGCCGATCTGGTCTGGCAGCTCGGGTGGTTGACCAAGCCCATTTTCCTTGCGACCTGGGCGATCATCTTTGTGATGGGCGGCCTCTACCTTCTGGGGTGGATTACGCTTCCCACGGAGCCCTCCCCATCCAAGAAAGGAATCCCACGGCTCGCGATCGGCTCGCTGTTCGCCTTCGTCGGTGTCTATTGCCTAGCGGCTATCGAGGGGGCGCCTACGGGTGAAATCAGCTCGTTCCTACCGCCGCACCCTTACCCGGGTAGGCAAGCCCTCGATTCTGCGCCGATCAAATGGGAAGAGAAATACGAGGTGGCTTTGGTTCGCGCCAAGGCGGAGAACAAGCCGTTGTTGATCAATTTTACGGGCGTTACCTGTACCAACTGCCGCTGGATGGAGCAGAACATGTTCCCGCGACCCGAGATTGCGAAAGCCGTGAACGACCAATTCGTTCCGGTCGAGCTTTGGACGGACCGGCCCGGCGACGAGCCGAACCAGAAGCTTCAGATCAGACTGACCGGTCTCGATACCCTCCCGATCTACGTCGTCGTTTCGCCCGAAGGCAAAGCCGTTCGTCGCTTCGAAGGCTCGACCCGCAACTCGGAATCCTTCTTGTCCTTCCTGACACAAGATAGCGCCGTCGCTTCGCGCTAAACTTTGCAGCGTGGATCCCGTTCGCGTTGTAACCGTCGGCTCCGTTCGCGTTGGCGATGGCCACCCGGCCATAATCGCCGGCCCGTGCC
>JACDEQ010000001.1:0-18834 GCA_013816225.1 Armatimonadota bacterium
GGGTCACATGAACCTCGCCAATGCAGCCGCGCTTTGGTATCTCTTGCCGCTCGGCGGGATTATTATCCTCTTGTATCTTCTGAAAATGCGCCGCAAGGATTTCAAGGTGCCGGCGACGTTTTTGTGGCCTCATTTAACCACCGAGGTTCGCGCCAACTCTCTGCTACAAAGACTAAAATTCAGCTGGCTGATGGTTTTGCAACTGCTCTCGCTATTGCTCATTGTGGCTTCGCTGGCGCGGCCGCAAACAACACAGGAGGGCCTGGACGGAACGGTTACGGTTTTTGTTTTGGACACGAGCGCGAGCATGTCCGCAACGGATGCCGGTGGAAGGCGCTTCGATAAAGCGACCGAAAGAATAAAAAAGGCTATCGCTACCGCCCAACCCGGAGACCGGTTTAGCCTCGTAGAAGCTGGCCCGACGCCGCGCGTGGCCCTGCCTTTGTCGGGTGACACGGCCCGCATGCGTGATGCGTTGCACTCGGTTTCGCCGACCGACACCGAATGTGACATTGGAGAGGCCCTCCGGCTCGCATCGGCGCTCGTTGGCGCTCAGGAATCAGGGCACATCGTTCTGTTGAGCGATGGTGCCTTCCCCGAACTCACGAATTTTTCGCAGGGCAAAGCCACCGTGCATTTTCAACAGGTCGGCCAAAGCTCCGACAATGTGGCGATTACAGCCATCGGAGTCGGCGATACCCCCGGCGCCAAGCAGCTCTTTTGCGGCGTGCGCAATTTTTCAAAACAGAACAAACCGGCAACGGTCTCCTTTTTTGCGGACGGAACTGTGTTCGAGTCGAAGCGCATTACGATCACTGCCGGAAGCCTTATCGGCCAAACTTCGGCGCTCCCTCCCGGGGCTAAAATCCTGGAGGCTCGCCTGGACGTCGATGACATCTTAGATTCAGATAATGCGGCATTCACGCTAGCCGACCCGAGTTCGGCGCTGCGCGTGCTGCTCGTCACCAAAGGCAACCTTTTCCTCGAGCGGGCGCTTGCGCTGGACCCCCGAGTAACGCTCGACAAGGCCGATACCGTTCCGGAAAGCGAACACGTGGGTTCGCCCGGCCCCGGTACCTACGACGTCGTGGTTTTCGACGGAATTCAGGAAATCGCCGTGAAAGCGCGCGGCGTGCTCACGTTTGGTGCCGCAGGCTCATCTTCGATCGCGCGGCCAACCGGGACGATCGACAAACCGCAGGTCACGGCAACCGATAACGAAAGCGATCTGGTGCAATACGTAGATATGAGCACGGCGTTTATCGACAAGGCCGAGCAGATCGAACCCAAAACCGGCGCTCAAGTCCTCGTCGATTCCAACAAGGGTGCGCTTGTTCTCGCTTCCGAGGTCGGGAAAAAACAAGTTTACGTTGCATTTTCCGTGCTTAATTCCGACTTCGCCCTGCAAATCGGATTTCCGATTTTTATCTCAAACACATTAGATTTTATGGGAGGCCAGGCGACGTCAAACGTGTTGGCAATCCAAACGGGTAGGCCCGTATCATTTCCGGCTGCAACCGAACAAGACGGCTTCCTAACGCTGCCCAATGGCTCTCGAATCGCCGTTGAGCCAACAGCCGGCAGCTACATCCTGCGGGACCTGAAGCAGACGGGAAAATACAGATTCGAATTCGGCGACAAACGTACGACCCTATACGCGAGTTTGCTCAGCGAACGGGAATCGAACATCGCTCCAATTCCCAGCTTGCAATTCAAGGGCAGATCGCTTCCTGCTGCCAAGGCGCCTGCCCGGATCGCAGATTTTTGGCGTCCCATACTAATTATTTGCCTAGTCGCATTGGCTTGCGAATGGTGGCTTTTTGCGAAGAAATCATGATCCGCTTCGCTGAGCCCATCTATCTACTACTTTTTATTCCGGCGGCCATAGGCTTGTGGCTCAGTTTTGGCCACGTCCATGGAATGATGCGAGGGCGAAAAATCTTTGCGTTTGTCCTTCGGGCGTTGCTTGCCACATGCCTCATTTTCGCCCTGGCAGCTCCCGAGGCGCGGCGGCCAAGTGTCGGCCTGTCCGCAATTTTCGTTGTCGATCGGTCTGACAGCATCAGCGACACGGACAAAAAAGCAGCGATCGAATACATCAATTCCGCATTGGAGGAACTCGGGCCCCAAGACGAGGCAGGTGTCATTGCATTCGGCAGCGACGCAGCTATCGAAATCGCTCCCAGCAACCTGCGAAAGATTAGCCGCATTATGTCGGTGACGAACGGCGTCGGCACCGACCTTGCCGCCGCCATCCGCCTTGCCAGTGCTTCACATTCCGACGGGAAATCAAAACGCATAATCGTCTTAAGCGACGGTAACGAAACGCAAGGCGAAGCAGTCGAGGCCGCATCTGTCGCGGAGATCGACAACGTTCAAATCGATTACGTTGCTCTCGGAATTCAGCAGACCACCGATGAGGTAGCGGTTCTCGATATATCCGCGCCGACGGAAATCGCCCTCAGCCAAACGTTTGACTTAAGAGCAACGATCGACTCCACAAAAAACACCGAGGCGATTCTCCGTCTGGATCGTGACGGAGTGGTCGTAAAAGAAACGAGCGTCAAACTTTCAACCGGCCGCAGCCAAATATTAATTAGCGACGTCATCGACAAGCCCGGATTCCATCGCTACCGGGCCACGCTTACGGCAAAAAACGACACCGACGCACGCAATAACGTTGGTTCGACTTTCGTTACGGTGCGCGGCCGTCCGCACGTTCTGGTGATTCAGCAAAATCCTTCATCAGGCCCACTCGCGCAGGCAATTCGAGAGCAAGGAATCATCGCCGACGTCTTCGGCCCATCCGGAATGCCGACCCGCGTGGATGAATTCCAGAATTACGACGCCGTCATTTTTAACGACGTCAACGCCGCGAGCATGACAGCGCAGCAAATGAAACTACTCGGAAGCGCCGTCAAAGACACCGGAATCGGCTTCGCGATGATCGGCGGAGAAAATTCCTTCCTTCCCGGCGGATGGTACAGAACGCCCGTGGCCGAGGTCCTGCCCGTCGACCTCGACATACGCCAGCGAAAAACCTTCCCGTCCACGTCCGTATTAATCGTCGTCGATGCATCCGGAAGCATGTCGATGATCGAAGACGGCGTGGAAAAGATCCGTCTCGCAGCGAAAGCCGCCGAAACGACGGTCAACCTCATGGCGCCGCGAGATCGCGTCGGAGTCGCAGGCAGCACCGATGGCATCGAGTTCGTGGCGCCGATGCAGCAAGCCGACGACAAACCGGGGGTCATTTCGCAAGTTAGAAAGTTAAGCACCGGGGGCGGAGGCATTTACTGCCGGCCATCCATGCGATTTGCACAAACAACCCTCGAAGCCGAGAAATCGAAAGTTCGCCACCTCATCCTGCTCGCCGACGGCGCCGATTGCGATCAGCAAGAAGAGTGCATCCCGATCGCAATTGCGATGCGAGCTCAAAAAATCACCACCTCCGTGGTCGCCATCGGGGATGGGGAGCACGTGCCGTTTCTCAAACGATTGGCCACCGCCGGAGGCGGAAAATATTATCTCGCGCGAAAAGCAGGTCAGCTGCCGGCGATTTTCACGCAAGACGCCGCCGTCATGTCGCGCTCCGCTATCGAAGAGGGCGTTTTCCTGCCCAAATCCGTCATCGGGGAAGAAATTCTCCGAGGAATCGAGCCCAACTCGATTCCTGCGCTTTACGCATATTGCCTCGCGAGCGATAGGCCGCTTGCGCGAACAGGCATGCGCACCGCAAAAGACGACCCTTTGCTGGCAACCTGGCAATATGGCCTCGGTACTACGCTTGCGTTTACGTCGGACGCCCAAGCGCGATGGGCTGCCAAATGGGTGACTTGGCAGCAATTCGGCGCCTTTTGGGCGCAGGCCGTTCGCGTCATTACCCGGAGAACAACGCAAAACGAATACCAACTCGCCACGCGGCAGGATGGCGGAAAAGGAATACTCGAAGTCAAAGCCTACGACCGCTTCGGAAACCCATTAAATTCCATCAACGCAAAAGTTCGCGTTTCGACGCCTGAGGGCAACTCGCTCGAAGTCGCCCTTTCGCAGCAGGCGCCTGGTTTATATAAAGGCGAATTCGCCGCAAACGAGTTGGGCACCTACGTCGTAACCATCGCCGAAGACGGAGGAAAAAGAGTTTCCACCGCGGGATTTTCTATTCCCTATCCGCCCGAATATAAACGGTTTCGCTCCAACACGCCGCTCCTCGAGCGTATGAGTAAGGTCACCGGAGGCATGGCGCTCACAAAACCGGAGGACGTCGCCCGCCCGGTCGCCAGCGCCGGCTTTTCGATTACGCCGCTTTGGGCGCTCTTCGCGCTGCTGGCCGCACTGCTGCTTCCGCTCGACGTCGCCGCGCGGCGCATCGCCGTCCCGATCGGCGCGCTGGCGAAGCAAGTGGCCGATCGGCTCAAGCGGCGTGAAAGGGCCGTACCCGCCACCGACCCCCGGGTTGAGCGGTTGCGAAAAGCCAAGCAGCGCGCCCATGGCCCTCAGAGGGCGACGGTAGAGGCTCCGGCCGCTACCGAGCCCGCCAAAGAACCCGCCGCCGCTGCCACGCGTTTGCTCGATGCGAAGCGTCGGCGGGGCGAGTGAGCCGACCGTTTTTTGGCTGCGTTCATAAAGGTCATTACTTTTAACTTCGCACAGACGCCACGCAGGAGCCCGGCGTGACAGAGCATTGCGCGATAGCCGCCTCCTGAGAGGCAGAGGGCTATTCCGTCTTGCGGGCCTTTCGCGTCGTTGGCAGTCCGGACACTGAGGTCGACGGGCGACAAGCCATCCTTATTCTTCGATTCATTATATTGGTGATCATGATCATTCTTGCTGGCGATAGCCGATGCTTAGAACGCTCGCCGAATTGATGGTGATGTCGATGTCATCATCACCAGCCGGGTCGCTTGCACCTGGAATGGAACCGTGCAGCCATTCGGGCAATCCCTCGTCATCACCGAGGTCGGTGCGAAACATCTTTGCAATCGGAATGCCGAAGCTCAAGAATCGGTTTGCAGCGCTCTCCCGCGGATGGTTGTGGTCATGACCTGCGGAAAAAACGACATATTCCGGATTGACAGCGGCGATGAAGGGCATTGAACTGCCGTTGTCGGCACCGTGGTGCGAGGCCAGCAGAACTTTGGAATGGATCGGGACCCTAGGGATTTGTTCGATCGCGTATCGTTCGGTGGCGATGCAGACGTAAGGATCTTGATCTCCGTTGTGGCGCCCCACAGCGTCACCTGTGAACAGAACGGACCTACCTTGAAAGACTACTAATATCCCGTCATCCATTTCGGGGAGCAGACCACTGCTTCAACGAGCCTTAACATCGCCAATCGGACAATCACGCTCGAATACAAGCCAAAGCTCTTGTTCACTCGTCGCTGGGCTCAAACCTATACCCTAAACTTGCAGCATCCCGCTCAAGAATTCGGATAGCATCCCTGCTTTGTTCGCTCGGAACTTGCACTCCGTAAACCACCGAACCTTCCACAATAACGGGTATACCATTCTTTTCAAGCAGGCTCGTCACATGCTCGGCGCGTTGTGGGTCCACAACTCCAATGATTACGTAATCCGACAACTTTGATGTACCTGCCTTTTCCGAACCAAGTCGCCGATCCTTCTCTTGTGAGCAGCTGCTACAGCCCTCAAGATACAGGGCGATCAATGAGATGGTAGCAGCTAATGCTGCCCAATGCGCATTTGACATCATACGTTGGAGAATAGACATATGCAAGTTCTCTCGTTAGTGCTTAGCGCCACAAACAATCCCCTGAATCGAATGGATGTCGAAAAGCAAGACCTCCGTTCTGACCATTAATCATCCTGATCCATTGCTTGGCGGTCACCATCAGGTACGAGTAGCGGCATCGGCAACCTGGCGTGCTTCTGATGATAATTCGAAAGCAGAGATATCGTTTGGCATTTCTTCCGCGACGCTTTGCTAGGCTCGGCGGGTCCGTTATTACTATCCGATTGGGATCACGACCGGGGCATGGCTTGGATCGATTCCTCCAGGGATCGAAAGTGGGAGACTGCGGGTAATCCCGAAAGATATTTTTCCAGACATCCTCTGCCATCCCTCGTAGATAGGGAATATTGGTCAGTTCCCACCATTCTAACTTACAGTCCCCTTCTCGTTCACCCGCTCCGATCTGTCTATAATACATACTCATTACCGTATCAAATTGGTGTCCGAGCCAAGTCTGGTTATCGATTTCTTGCACATTCTCGATCTTTAGGCCGTCCACATAGGTTCAAATAGATGGTGGAGGTAAGGGGACTCGAACCCCTGACATCCTGCTTGCAAAGCAGGCCCGGAGTGTTCTCAGCTGTTCCAAACCGTCCCCTTCGATGCTAAATGATGGAGCAATTCATCCTTGTTGTCCCTAGTTGTTGACCCGCGAGGGCACCATGAAGGGCACCACATCCAGAAGACCGATTAATGTTCGCCTGGCTTTCGGCGATACTCAATCACGACGTGCTGAGACCACGCAATTGGGTTCATACCGAAATACCGGCCAACAGCACGGGCGCGAAAGCCTGCTGTGAGCTCGACTTCTGTCGAATCTTCTGTCCGAGTTTCCCGCAAACCTCCCGTTTGAACTGCTCGCTCGTAAGTTTTGGATGCGCGACGCGAAAGGAAACGAACTCGGAATTTCGCCTGGCCCGGAATGCAGTATAGAAGGTGAAAGTCATGGAACGGCCAAACATCGGGCCAACCGAAACTGACGTAAGTCCGGATGGGAGCGAGGCTGATCCATCCCTCGTCTCCACCACTTGCTGAAGTCCACTCCGTATACTGACGAATCATGTACGAATACCCATGGTGCAGGTACCGCCCAACGTCACCGTCAATGCGGGTGCCACACGAGGAGCAGCCGCAACATACCTTCAAGGCGTCGGCGATAGTCATTCCCACGAGTCACCGCCGGACGACCAAACTCTACAACCGGACGAGCGACGAAATCACCTTGGATGAGATCGAGCGGATTCTTATTTGAACAGGTTTCGCGGGCGAAAAGTGGGGAGAGGGGGAATCGAACCCCCTGCCCTGTTCCTAGCCTAGCGCGAAATCCGGTCTGAGCGACGCCTGCAATGGCAAGGAGTAGTCTCCAGACCTCCCCAACAGGGCAACCCCACCGGCCAATCGTACGAGAGTCGTCTTCATTGTCATTTTCATTTTCTCTTTCGAGGAGATGTCAATGCCTTTGAACAGGTCGACGACCCATCCCGGAACTCCGAGCAATTTGGCCAAGCTGTCTGCATGAAGGATACCTTGGCAGTCCGGGAAATCCTCCGAGCCGTTGCTCGTTTAGTCCGGGCTCAAGATACCGATTTGGACCAGCCGCACGGTGAGTGCTTGCGGGCTTACCTTGAACTGCTTTGCGAGGAGCTTTACGGCAGCATCGAAATCGGATTCAAGAAAGTCATGCATTTCACGCGACTTCAGCTCTTTGTAAAGAAGGTCCTCCGGCATCAACAGTTCGGCCGCAAAAAAATTGGCCTCGACCTCGTCACGGTTTTCGCCCTTCGAGGATTCGCTGTCGCGCATGCGGACGCGGCCAAAGCCTGAGCCGTAACCTTTGCGGTCGTAATGCAAATCGTCGAACGAGTGGAGCACGAGGTGTCCAAGCTCGTGGGCGAGCGTAAACCTTTGGCGGGTGGGGCTGTGGCTTTTGTTCACCCCGATGACGGCCTCTCCGCTTTGCGGGTCCCGGTAAAGGAATCCAGAAAGTTCGTCATCGTCCGTCTCCACTTTCATCACGCGGGCGGCGAGCTTTCGGGCTAGTTCCTCCACGTCGATGGGAGCCGTCGAAAGCTCGTGCTCTTCTCTGATTCGGGCGACAACGCTCCGAATCTGCTTCTTGCGCACGTGAACACGTGTACTACTTGGTTCCATGTTGAATCACTTTAGCCTTGAGGAGGCCAGCCTTGATGAAGTCGGCGGCCTGCTTGTCCGCGATGGTCCCGATTGCAGCCTCGACCCGTTCTTCGACGGGGCCTGAGTCAGTCGGAAAGAGGCGCTCGACCGGAACCCGCAACGCAGAGGCGAACTCGCAAAGGCAATGCAGCATGAAACGCTGCTCGCCGCGTTCGATGTTCGCGATGGAAGTTCGGGAAAGAGAAACTTTGTCGGCGAGGGCGGCCTGGGTCAGATTGAGCTTCCTGCGGGCACTTTGAATGCGAATGCCGACCTCTTGGTAGACCGATTCGATTCCTGTGTCACTTGGCCCGCTCATAAGCTCAATGAGTATAGACGCACAGTCTTTCGAAAAGGTTGCCGGTGGCAACAAAGTTTGTAGAGACAACATTAAATAAAAAGAGCGTGCAAGGATGGAACCGCCAGACCCGATCGCTCGTCATATTACTCGGGGAGTGAGGATGTCTCACCTCCGGTAACGACAATGAGCAATTGTACGATTGAAACGGCGGCCACGGAGCGGGCCAAAAAGACGCTCCACATCGTCATCGAGGTGAACCACCATCCGGTGAAGTTCGCCAAGCGCCGAGTCAGCGGGTTGGAAATCAAGGAGGCTGCTATCAGCCAGGGCGTGAACATCCAGCTCGACTTCTGCCTATTCCGTGTCCGTAAGAACGGCCACCAAGACCCGATCGCCGACGACAAGATGGTTTCCCTTCGAGAGGGCCTCAACCTAGCGGCGGTAACCCCCGACCACTGCTCGTGAGCGAACTCACCCCTGCGGTCAAGGCGGCCCTGGACGAACTCCGGGCCGCCTTTCCTGGCAATGGCGTCACCCATAACCCGGACAATGAGGGAGGGGCCTACGTCATGGTGGATGGACTGGACGTCGGTCAAGCCCTGACTCGGAACGAGTCGTGGGTGGCCTTCCGCCTGACCTATCAACATCCCGAAATCGACGTTTACCCCCATTACATCCGACCAGACGTGGCCCGCACTGACGGAACAGCTCTTGGCGAAGGGTTCTCCGGCCCCATGTCTCCATGGGAAGGGCTCCAAGCCGTCCAGGTCTCGCGAAGGACCAATGAATGGAACAAGCAGCGCGATACCGCCTCGATCAAGCTCAAGAAGGTGCTCGAATGGCTCAGAACTCGTTGATCGTACGCATCTTGGAGGCCGACTACCGGCGCGTGTTGCAACACCTGTTTCCCGGCGACAACGACGAGCACGGAACCATTCTCATTTGTGGAGTTTGTCGGAGTGACCGTGGAACGCGGCTCTTGGTTCGACGAGCCGTTATCGCCGCGGAAGCAGTTGATTTTGTAGAGTCGCGCCGAGGCTACCGCGAATTTTCAGCCAGGTTCGTTGCGAAGTGGGCAACGTATTGCGCCAGGCACGGGCTTGCGTACCTTGCCGTCCACAATCATGGCTCTGACGAGCGGGTCGATTTCTCACGGAATGACCTGGAGTCCCACGCCCGTGCATATCCCAGTCTCCAAGGCCTGATCAAGGGAAAGCCGGTTGGGGCGCTCGTTTTCGGCAGGCGCTCAGCGGCCGGGAGAGTCCTTATCGACGGCAAGTTTCAGGAAATGGCCAAGATGACCGTGGTAGGCAGTCGTGTTCTTGACCTCTACAGCCATCCTGCCAAGCGTCCCAAGGGGCTTGATGACGGCATGTACGACCGCCAGTTCCGGCTATTTGGAAACGCCGGACAAGCGATCCTCCAGGGCCTGAAGGTTGGATTCATCGGCCTTGGCGGCGGCGGTTCTCTTCTGAACGAGTGGATTTCTCGTTTGGGAGTAGGTCAAACCGTCCCAGTTGACCCGGACATCATCAAGAAACACAACCGGCCGAGAATCGTCGGCTCGTTGATAAGCGACGTTCGGACCAAGCGTCCTAAGGTTGAAGTTGCGAAGCGCGTTGCAAAGCAGGCGAACCCCGGTATTAACTGCGAACCCATTTTCGACGACGTTGTCTTCGAGGATGTCGCGGCAAGGCTCAGAGATTGCGACGCCATCTTTCTTGCCGGCGACACGTACGCCAGTCGGCAAGTTTTTAACCGTGTGGTTCACCAATATCTGATTCCCGGCTTCCATGTAGGAGCCCGCGTTGCGGTAGACGAGGAGACCGGTGCAGTCACGTCAGTACGATCGGAATACCGGGTCGTCATGCCCAACGCCAAGGGAGGGTGCTTGGACTGTTGTGGCCTGGTCCCTCAAGAAAAACTCAGGTTGGAAACCTTGTCCGACGACCAGAAGCGTGCTCAGGACTATCTGGGGGTCGAAGCACTTGACGAATTGGCCGAACCCAGCGTCATCACCCTCAACGTGCTCTCGGGAGCTCAAGCGGTGAACGACTTCCTAATGATGTTCACCGGTCTGTTTGACGGGTCAGTGAAGCTCTATTCCCAGCGTCACGAGTTGACGACCCGCCGACTCTACACCGTGGGGCACATCAGCCGGTCGAAATGTCCTGTCTGTAGCGGCACCGAGGTGAGCGCTCTCGCAATGGGTGACGAAGTGCGGCTCCCGTGCAAGATCCGCCCTATCCAGGAGCGTCCGTTGCGAGCACGCGCTCGGTAGAATGCATCACAATACTGCACGGTGCATCGAAATGGCGAAGCGTAAATCCGACATCCCTCAAGTCAGGCTCTCCTTCACCATTAGCCAAGAGGATTCTGAGCGTCTGCAGGGAATCGCGGACAGGCTGGAGGTCTCTTTGGCTTGGGTGGTTCGGCGTGCAACGACGGAGTTTTTGGAGCGCCAAGGATCCGAGCCTGAAGGCGCTTTGCGTGGCGTGCTGTATTCAAAGTCGACCGGAGGCGGCTCTACTCAGCGTTAATGAACGACCACGGGCAACTTACGACCTCGAAGCCGCTCCTCGAGGCGCTGTCCCAGCCAAATGGTGCCCGATTCTACAAGTGCGCCCTTCAGGTGAACCCATTTGCCTATCTGAAGCGGCACTCAAAGGCTACCGAGTTTGCAGACGAGGGCGACTATAACGCGGCGATTGTTGACGCCTGCAAAGCCCAAGGAATACAGGTCATCGCTGTCACCGACCACTACCGCCTCTCTGACTCGCACAAGTTGCTCAAAGATGCGAGAGAGGCTGGAATCAAGGCACTTCCTGGATTCGAGGCCGTCGCGAAAGACGGTGTACACATCCTCTGCATTTTTGACGAGAACAAGGACCCCAGTTCTGTCGACCGAGCGATCGGACAGTGTGGAATTCACGACCTGAAGGACGACTCGCCCGTGGGTTCGCTCGACACCATTGAGTTGCTGCGATGTATCAAGGAGGAATGGGGAGCTGTCGCGATAGCGGCTCATGTGTCGTCCGACGGAGGGCTTCTCAAACAGTTATCGGGCAAACCCCGTGCGAATGCTTGGACCTCAGAGTTTCTGCTCGCCTGCGCCTTGCCAGGACCGCTTTCCGATGCAGTGAGCAACCACATTCAGATCCTGGAGAATAAGGACTCGGCCCACAAGCGTGAACATCCACTCGCAATTATCAACGCGAAGGACGTTAACAGCCCTGACGACCTTGCCAAGTCAGGTGCGAGCAGCCTCATCAAAATGTCGCATGTCTCGGTGGAAGCGCTTCGACAGGCGTTTCTAGACCCAATCTCACGAATCCGGTTGAACAGCGACCCGGAGCCCGAGAACCACTCCCAATTCTTGGCAATGGCCTGGCAGGGCGGGTTCCTTGACGGGACGAGGATTCACTTCAATGAAAGCTTGAACGTTCTTGTCGGCGGACGGGGAACTGGCAAGTCCACTATCATCGAGAGCCTGAGATATGTCTTGGGACTCGAAGCCCGGGGCGAGGAATCTATCAGGGCTCACGAGGGTGTTGTCAAGAAGGTTTTGAAGAGTGGCACAAAGATCTCGCTGCTTGTCCGCTCATATCATCCCTCGAAGAGGGAGTACACCATCGAGCGCACCATACCGAATCCTGCCGTCGTGAAGGACTCCGAGGGCGAGGTCCTCGATTTGACCCCTCAAGATGTTGTCTCTGGAGTAGAAATTTTCGGGCAGCACGAAATCTCAGAGCTGACCAAGAGCGAAGAAAAACTCACCGTGCTGCTGGAAAGGTTTGTTGAGCGCGACTCATCGAGTCAGAGCCAAAGATCAAAACTGCGGCTCGAGTTGGAGAAGTCAAGGCGGCGAATCACAGAATTCAGGAAGGACATAGCAGCCGTGGACGAGCGGCTCGGCGCCCTCCCCGGTCTCGAAGAGACCTTGAAGCGATACCAGGATGCAGGCCTAGAAGAGCGGCTGAAAGAGAAGAGCCTACTTGTCAGAGAAGAGAAGGTTTTGGAGTCCTTGAGGGGCCGAATCGAGCCCTTCGAGGAAGCGCGAGATAATCTCCTTGAGCTTGTCCCGATCGACGTGGCTTTTCTCTCCGAAAAAGCACTCCAGGACATGCCGAACTCCTTGCTACTGGAGGCTGGCCGCAAAGCGCTCGAAGAGTTCTCTAAAGGTGTTCAAGAAGCGGGAAAACGACTTGACGAAGCAATCCAGAGCGCGTCGACGGGAATCGCCGGCATCGAGTCGAAATGGGACGAGCTGAGACAAAAGGTGGACGAAGACTATGAAAAGCTCTTGCGCGAGCTTCAGAAGTCCAATGTGGACGGCGAAGAATTTATCAAGCTTCGCCGCCGAATCGAAGAATTGCGGCCCCTCAAGGAGAAGAAGACAGCCCTCCAAAAAGACCTTGCAGCTCACCACGCCAGCCGCAAAAAACTCTTGGATGAATGGATTGACCTGCAGAACAGAGACTATCGACTTTTGGAGAAGGCTGCCAACAAGGTCTCCGAGAGTTTGCTCAATCGAGTCCGCGTCCAGGTCACGAATATGGGTAATCGACAACCCCTTGAGCGAGTTCTCCGAGTTATCGGCGGCAACATCGCCACGCTCCTAGAGCGTGTTAACTCCAAAAAGGACCTTTCCCTAATCGACCTCGCTCAGAAGTGTCGCGACGGCAAAGGCGCACTCGTTCAACATTACGGGTTCCCAATCGGCGCAGCTGAACGTCTCGCGGCTCACGACTCCGAACTCTTCATGCGCATCGAAGAAGTGGAGCTGCCCGCAACCACGCAAATCGAGCTGAACACCGGATCGGAAGGGGAGCCCCCTAACTGGCAGACGCTTCAAGCGCTTTCTACCGGCCAGAAAGCGACGGCGGTTCTGCTGCTCCTGCTTCTCGACTCAGAAGCTCCCCTCGTGGTGGACCAGCCCGAAGACGACCTCGACAACCGGTTTATCACGGAAGGAGTCGTGCCGACGATGCGAGGCGAAAAGCGCCGCCGCCAGTTCTTATTCTCGACCCACAACGCCAACATTCCTGTGCTTGGCGATGCAGAGCTCATTCTGGGCCTCACGACCAGCGCGGCCATTGACGACGTGCATGGTCGCATTCCTCCAGAGCACATGGGTTCCATCGACTCGAAGCCTGTCCAGGAACTCGTTGAAGAGATTCTTGAAGGTGGAAAGACTGCCTTTGAAATGAGGCGGCTCAAATACGGATTCTGAGGACTCACATGACGAAGCTCGAACTGCGTGACACCATCCTGAACGGCGAGAGCTCAGGAATTGAGCTAAAACGCGACGACATTCAAACGCACGACCTCGCTAAGGAACTCGTGGCATTTCTTAACTTAGAGGGAGGCTCCGTCCTTCTTGGAGTTGAGGATGACCGGACTGTCTCGGGCATTACGCGTCCAGATTTGGAGGAGTGGGTGATGAACGTGTGCCGCGACATGATCAGGCCCCCCGTCATACCGTTTTACGAGGTGATCCGGGAGGTCGAACCCGGAGAGGACGTTGCTGTTGTTCGCGTGAATCCGGGGTTCAACGTTCATAGCCTTCGGCGAAGTGGACGCGACTTCTACTACATCCGAGTCGGTACGACGAGCAGGGAGGCGTCAACGGAGGAGCTTGCCCGGCTTTTTCAACAACGCGGCGAGTTCAGGGCTGAGTTAAGGCCCGTTAACGGTGCTGCGCTCCCTGATTTGGATCTTAGGCGCTTGACAGATTATTTCAGTCGCGTTCGCAACCAAGATGCGCCGGAACTCGGGGATGATGAGGGATGGACCCAGCTCCTCATCAATACAGAAATTATGGTCGATGAAGGTGTGACCATGGCGGGCCTACTCCTCTTTGGGAAAAACCCGAACCGCTTTCTCCCTCAATCAGGTATCGACGCGATAGCCTTTCCTGGAGTCGAAAAAGACTACGCAGCTAGGGAACGTGCTGCCTTGCGTGGTCCCCTCACGCCACTCTGCAGCGAAGTTGGCGAGATTGTAGAAAACGGTCTCGTCGAGCAGGGGGTCGAATTCGTCCGCAGAAGCACTGGTGTGACCGCTGAGCTCGAAGGAGGAGCGCGACGAGTCGAGCGGCCCGACTATCCGGAGTCCGCTGTCCGCGAAGCAATCGTCAACGCTTTGATTCACCGCGACTACCTCCTCTCCGGGACTGACATCGAGGTCTCCATATACTCCGACCGACTGGAGGTCGTCAGTCCCGGGCGACTCCCCAACGGCATCACGCCAGAACGCATGAGAACAGGTACGCGTGCCGCTCGAAATCAGCTCGTCAAAGACGTGATGAGGGACTTCCGGTATTTGGAGCATCTTGGCATGGGCGTCCGACTGAAAATAGTCAAGGGAATGCTCGATTTCAACGGCAAGGAACCCGGCCTCATCGAAGAGGGCGAGCGCTTCACGGTGACACTCTACAAATAGGCGATCAATCGATTTCTCTGTTCATGTATGTGTGAGCTTTGCGCGCGGCGGTGCCCCTGCGCTAGATAACTCCAGTCGTGGGGCCAAAAGCCTTGGCCCCACGAACAAAACCCTCAGAGAACTTCTTATGAGAACTAACCTAGCTGCTCGGCAATAAACTGCCAGCCGCGCGATCCACGAGAAATGGGCTTGAGCTCGACCTCCAATTGTCGCACCATTAGCTAAGAAGATACTTTCCTTTACGGGAGGGGGGGTTATCTCTCGATCAGTTCGATCAGCTCCAGCAGTTCTTAGTTGCTTTGTATTCATGCCGGCGACCGGTACCAGTCTCGCGTCAAAGTGGTGGCGATACTCCTTGAGGGCCACTTCCTAAGCGTACGCCTTGCCTTTACCTGATCGAGCGAGCATCCCGTCGTTTCGATGGACTCGCTGTTCTGTTTACCTACTAGAGCCAGGGGTTCCTCCCCGCACTGCTCCAATCTACGGAGAACAATAGGGTTAGGCGTCTCAGTGTAGTCCTCTCAAGAATCGGCTCGCTTGACTCTGTCTTGACTGTCCCGTTGGGCCGCCGACCGTCTCGTCAAAGCCTCACAATTTGCACTTACTGCCACTGCATTCAAGAGTGAGTCAGAGGGGGAAAAGCCAGCTCCGCCAAAAGAGGAGGTGACACGCATGCTCTTTTCCAATTTGCAGCTGAACACCAGCCAGTGGGGCCACCAGGCGGGTGTCGGGGGCGATCCGATGGGTAAGCAAATCGAATCACGAGCGGTCCGTTCCATTCGATCACTACAGCCGCTACTCGATCAGCCAAACCCAATAACTATAGAAGCCCACCAAGGAGGCAAAAGTGAAACATATTCTTGCGGAAATCGACTTCCGTGTTTACAACGACGGCTCGGTTTCAATTCTGACCCCGATAACAGACACCGCCCGCGAGTGGACCGAAGGGAACGTTTACTTCGAAAGCTGGCAAACAATAGGCGGCGGTATTTGCATCGACCATCGATTCCTCGTCGATTTGATCGAAGGAATCTTGAGCGAAGGATTCACTATCGTCGACCAGCACGACCGCAAACTCTCACTTCCGGAGGCCTCATAACATGGGCTACAATACCGAACTTCACGGATCATTCGAAGTCTCGAATCTCTCGCAACTCGCCGCTCAGAGGCTGCTAGAAATCGACGGTCTCTCAGCGGAAGATATCGCCAACCGGTTTCCCGAGTCTTCACCTATCGTTCGACAGCGTCTAATCGACCCATCGACGAAAGAGGAGACCGAAACGGTTGAGCTGCTCAGCGGTTACAACCCGTGGAGCTTTGAGGAAGACGGCAGCAATCCTGCTGATCCGACGAGCGTTCTGACATTCGGAGACCTAGCTCCCAATAACTACGGCAACTTTCCGATGGCAAGCGAGAGCCAAGAGTGGCTGGCTTGGATCATGGCCGAGATTCTCACAATCGACGCCAACGCCGAACACCCGCCGCGAATAACGGGTTGGGTCCAGTGGATCGGCGACGACCCGCAGGACAACGGCGTGATCATCATCACGACCAAACTGGGCAAGTTGGCAGAGTCGGGCGACTTAGCGACCGGCGAAATCGAAGCGCGCCAGCTTTGGATCGAAGACATCATGTCGATCGTTTCCAATTCGCTTACTCGGTAAGCGGATCGCCGGGCCGTTCACGTCTTCCGCGGCTGTGGGCAGCCGACCGTCTCCTCCAAGCTTCATTATTTGCGTCTGCCGCGAAAGCCTTCAACAGTGAGGAGAGCGGGCAAAGCCCAGATCAAACCACCAAGGAGGTGACAGGCATGTTCCTTTCCAACTTGTGGCTCAACACGAGCCAGTCAGCTACCAGGCGGGTGTCGGGAGGCATCCGATGAGCGAGCAAATCGAATCGCAGGCGGCCGCTCCATTCACAGACGTATCTGTTTATCACGGGACATCCGGGCTTTGGCTCTACGGCAACCTCAGGTTGCTCCGATCAAACTTGGCTTACATGCCAAGTGCCATCGGTCCGGGTGACTGGACGGCCGACGAACTGCAAGCGATCGAGCGCGAGACTGAGCTTCTAGTGCTGGATAGCAAGACGCTTGTTTGTGGCGTGCACGGCGCCGCCCATCAAAGGACGGCCGTGGTGCCGCTCCGCTGGGGGGCGCCGCGTATCGTTGTCCTATCGGGTGGGTTTCACTACCATCTCGGTCCGAAGCTGGACCACGAACCTTTTAGGGCCGCTCGGCTTTGGCGGTATCGCTGGGACGCGCTGGTTGACCTCGCCATCTCCCGAAGAGCCCCGGACAAGCTGCCGACGTTCGCCAGTCACAACCCGACGATCGATCGCCTCATCGTCAAGCTGGCCAGCGGCGAATTGTTGGCCCAAGGACTATAGGTCCAAGCCCGGCAATGGCCGCCCTCCCTTGGTATCGCTGCGCCCACTCTCACCAAGCCCTTCCGCAAAGGAAGGGCTTTTCTTTTGCCTTCTGCGAGTGGCCACCTCCGTTTCCTGCGAGCTTCGCTTCTTGTTGTCATTCGGCCAAACGCTTAGACTACGTCGCATCATGCGTGTCAGCGTCTCAGGCAAGCAGTTCGTCTTTCCTCGGTCTTGTGCTTGCTGCGGTGCCTACCCCTTAACAGAACTGACGGTGATCGGTGCGGAGAAAAACAGGCGGGCTCGAACTCAGGGATGGACTTGGGAGATACCTCATTGCCTGAAGTGTAAGAAGCACGTCAAAGCGACGGAGATCCTTTTCTTGGTTACTCTCGCTCTTACTGCCTTAACGGTTATCGCTGGCTTCGTCGTCGGACTTATCACGCACTATTGGACATTTGGTCTTGCAACGGGCGCCGTGACACTGTTTACAGTCTCGATTGCCTCTTGGATTGCCTGGCGGATCCTCAGGGCCAAGTGCTCTGAGAACTGTTGGGGATTGACCCGGTCGGTCATATATCTTGGCTCTTCAGGCAGTTGCCACTCGTTTGATATCAAGTCAGGGTTCTACGCCTCGGACTTTGTTCTAGCCAACCATCACAAGGTGGTCAATGCCAGTCCCAAGGTTGCTTCGATACTGCGCAACACAAGTTTCGGCAATTACCAGGTGCCGCGGCGAATGATCAGGAAGGGAGACTAGGAAGCGGTTGTCTTCGCATGTCGGCGAGATAATTCGGACTCCTGGACAAGGCCAGTGGCAAGAGGTCATTCGTTCGAACCGCTCCACGAGTTACGACACGTTCGCATCCGGTGGGGCTGTAAAATCTCGAGATGCAATTGATCCGGAACACGGCCTACGCGGGAGTGCAGGCTGCGAGGTTGGGGAGAATAGCTCTTCTACTTGCCGCCCTCGCGGTAATTGCGTACCTCGCCGGCCGGCAGATGGAGGGAAATAGCCGGATATACGCACATTTTACTTGCTACTTACTTATCTCGCTGGTATCTGTCGCAGTGGGCGGGTGGCTTAATTATTGGGTTGGGGATCTTGGTGAAAAAAGGCTACTCGAAAAACTGCGAGCGTTGAGCGATGACTATACGGTCATCACCAATTGGCAGCCGCCTGGCGAGAAACGAGGTGACGTCGACTTTATCGTCCACGGCCCCCACGGCGCAGCTGCCCTGGAATGCAAGAAATTCACCAGCAGGTTCGGCTGCGACGGTGACTTTTGGTACACGCTCTACGACAGTGGCTACAAGAAGCGCATCAAGAGTCTGTCCAGCCAAACCCAAGGTCACGTCAAGTGCATCCAGCGGCATCTCAAGCGAGCTGGGGTGTCCGGGTCCGTCCAGGGGCTGCTTGTTTTTTCGAACCTGCTACTCGGCAGGTTTGAAAACCCGACGGTCAGAATTGTCGAGGCCGGCGACATCGCAAACATCATTCGCTCCCTCCCGCCAACTAGACGCATCGAGGCGGCTGCATTTTGTGGCCACTCCTGAGTAATCAGATCGTCGACTAATCAGCTTGCCGACCATGAACCAGTAGTTGGATGACACCGGATTACGGGCAGAGCTTCTTCCGGCTGTTCTTCGGGGAGGAGAAGTATTCATGGAGCAATTCGATATCTTCAATATCGCTCAATCTGCGAGTGGCAATGTTAGATTCTTTACGCAGCTTGGTCAGCGCGAAAGTCAACGCTTCACTCAGGAGCCATTTGCCTCTCAAACTGCCAAAAAG
>JACDEQ010000001.1:18844-43656 GCA_013816225.1 Armatimonadota bacterium
GCTATTTGATGCCTTTCCTCTTGGCTCAGCGTCGATAGGCTAGTTTTCATGTTGTGATACTAGCGAAGGGACGGAGGCACGTCAAGCTCGCGCAGCTGGGCAGCCGCCCAAACTCCGCTGCCGGCGCATGCTGCAAAGATTTCTTCCATCTTCACCCGTCGCTGCAGCTGGCTTTCGAGAGCCGCCTGAAGACGCAATACGGTTCCGACCCGTGGCGTCGTGCGCTGGTGGATGAGGTCCGAGATCGTTTAGGCCGACAAGCGGGTGTCGGCGGCTAGACGCGAACAGCCTCCTCGCGCTCGGTAACGCTTCGTTTGCTGCATAAAGATGACGAGATGGTTGGGAAAGGTCTGTTCCTTGGATTTGGTCATCTGAGTGTTCGACCCATTGAACTCGAAGTTCATCAGCGTGCCTGCAATTGACCATCGAAGTTGGGGCGGACGAGTAGTCGGCTCGAATTCTAGAGCGGAAAGCGATCAGAAAGCGCAACAAGCAAACGGTGCAGCGGAGCCTCGATTTTTGACGAGATGAGTGCGGTCGGAAATGCTGGTCGTATGAACGCACCTGCGCAGGCAAGAGGGCCGCGGCTGCACAATCGTATCGGCGCGATCATGGCCCATGTTCCTAGTTATTCATGCAAAGGTCCGTCCCGACTTGCTGCTGCCACCGGCGTTTCATTGTCGGCAGTCAGCCGCCTCATTCACGGCCGGACAATTCCGACAGCTTCGGTTTTGACTCGAGTGGTGACTGTCCTCGAACTGGCCCTAGGTCGCCGCTTGCCCCTCGATGAAGTTATCAGCCTAACAGGAAAATATCCGACGCGCAACATTTGCAAGCTCGTTGGTTGCAGAAATTGCTTGCCGGATCGTGCATTCGACAATGACGGCGTGCGAAAAGTTGCTTGGAGGCTTAAACGCGGTGGTGACTGGACCGGCGATGTCGCCGAACAAGGTTATGAAGAAGAAGCTAATTTTACTAAGGAGGTGAAGGGTGACGTTTAGTTCAAAGAACAACAGCTACAGCAGCAACGGCAGCAGCAGCGATCCTAGAGAAGAAATACTGCGCCTTCTCCGATCTGTCCCGTTTGCACCTTTTCAGTTGTCTGTCTTTCTGCTTTTGCAGAGGCTGGGATTTCGGCAGGTCAGATTCCTTAGTCGAGACCATAGTAGAGGAAGACACAGTGGGATAGAGGCAGACTTTCGGGTCAGTTGGCCAACCCCATTCGGGGGAACAGAATTGCTCGTAGAACTCAAGCATGATCATCGAGCCTTGCAGCGGCGTTACGTCGATGAACTTCGTGGCAAGATGGTTCGGCGCGGATTCTCGGAGGGACTGATAGTCACCACTGGAACTATCTCATCGGCGGCTGCGGCGGCCGCTCAAGCGTGTCCGGCCTTGCCGGTCAAGCTTTTGGACGGACAAGGGCTTGCTAACCTTTTGGTTGACCAAGGCTTGGCAGTAACGGACGAACCAGGCGTTCACCTCGACCGCGACTTCTTTCGCCGATTGCTCGGCGTCAAATTCGCCTCAAGCCTGAAGGGGAGCCGATCATGAGCGACTTACAGCCTCACGGACCAACGACGTCGGAAGTTCTCGAGCAACTGACAAGGCGACTGATTGCCCACGGCGTCAGCCGGACCAAGGCAATTGAACTGGTTACTCGATTCTCGGAAGAAGAGATTGAGCGCCAAATCGACTGGCTGCCGTACAGAGCTGCCAAAACACCGGCACCACTACTCATTGCCGCCATCGAGAAAAACTACCAAGCCCCATCCTTGTGGCAAGCCCAACAGCATCCCAAGAACTGATGCTACCAAAGTTTCAGCGCGGCTGGGCCCCGTTCCCAAATGTGCTCATTGATTTGGTCATGCCGACCCTTACCGACACTGAGTGGCGACTGCTAACGGTGATTGTCCGACAGACGCTCGGGTGGCAGGATGCCAGCAAGAGAAGGAAGGCTGTCGATTGGCTCTCTCATAAGATACTGCGCAAGAAAACGGGGCGTAGAAGTTCTGCTCTGAGCGCCGCAATAGCTTCACTTGATACCAAGCAATTGATCGTCGTTTACGACCGGAGGGGCCATGTGCTGTCGACGCCGGCAATGCGCCGACGAGCCCATGATTCAATGCTCATCGGCCTCAATCCAGCTATCCACAGCTTTTCCACAGTTTGGCCCGCACTCTCCACCAAAAAGATTCTTTCTATTGAAAACAACAAGAGAACCAATAATAAAAAGAAAACAACAGCAGGCTGAATGACTGTTGGTGACGGTTGGTGACGGTTCGTGGCGCGTCCCCCGTTCACATCGCTTGGACGCGCTGGCACCAACTCTTATATTTCTCGATGAGACTCAGGATTCAGATGGTTCCGCACCTGCTTTCCGTTTTTAACCGAGGTGGAAACTCGCAAACCGAAAAAACAACAAAAGGTACTCAATCCGAAAATTGAGACCGTAACGGAGGACATCTTGAATTGAAAACAAGACGCACTTAATGCCGCAAACCAAACGAACCGGCGCTCGCCACCATAAGAAAACCCTTGACAAGCCGGCCCCTCCTGGCTTAATTAACCGAGAACGGGCCCGGCAGTTGGCTCGACTGATTTATTTTTGCTACAAACGATGGAACGAGCAATAGCGTACATTCGGGTCTCGACCGACCGTCAAGTCAGGGACGGGACGTCGCTCGATACCCAAAAAAACCGAGTCGATGCCTTGGTTGACGCCAAGGGCTACGAATTCGAGCGCCTTTTTGTCGAGGAAGGCGAAAGCGCCAAAACCGACAAACGACCGGTGTTGCAAGAAATGATGGCATACATCAGAGCCAATCCCGGCCGGATTCAAGTCTTGATCTTTCCCAAGGTCGACCGCTTCGCCCGGTACGCCGAAGACTATCATTTCCTTAAGCGCTTTCTGCGCGATCACGGCATTCGGATTGAATCGACCGACGAACATTTCGATGATTCGCCATCGGGACGGTTCATGGAGAACGTCTTGGCGGCGACAGCTCAGTTCGATAACGATGTCCGGGCAGAACGCTCGAAGAGCGGTATGCGCGAAGGGGTTTTGCGGGGGCGCTGGGTTTGGAAGGCGCCGCGCGGTTACCGCAATGTTCGTGTCGACAACAAGGCAACGATAGAGCCGGACCCGATAAGGGGACCCCTCATCGCCGAGGCCTTCGAGCGGTTGGCCAGAAGACAGTTCCGGCCCAAGGACGTTCGAGCCTGGCTGGCCAGTACGGGGGTCATCGTAAGCCGGTCGCACTTTCACCGAATGCTGTTCAACAAGGCCTACATCGGCGTCATCGAAGCATTTGACGTTATCGAGCGAGCGGCGCCGCCGTTTCTGCCGCTTGTGAGCGAAGCCACGTTTTACGGCGCTCAAGAGGCGTTGCGAGTGCGGCGAGGGCCACGCGTCTACCAGCGGGATCGGGAAGACTTTCCGCTACGGGGAACGGTCAGATGCGCCGGTTGCGCAGCGTTTCTGACAGCATCATGGTCGAAGGGTCGTTCCCAATTTTATGCGTATTACCGCTGCAAAAGCTGCCTGCGAAGCAACTTGGCAAGGGCAATCGTCAATCGGGCCTTCGTCAAGGCTCTTGGGTCCGCCAAGCGTTCCTATTCCTTCACAAGCGAGGTACGAGATGAACTCAGTCATATTTGGACCGAAGACCGTGCCTCGGACAAGCTGCGCCTTACTCAGCTTCAGAAAGAGATCGCATCGCTGAATGAATTGCAGAAAGGAATCGCCCTCAAGAGCGCCCAAGGAGTCATCCCGGACGAACTGGCGCGCGAGCAGATCGGCGAGCTCGGTCAGCAGGCAGGCGAGAAACAGATTCAATTGGCCGATATCGGGACGGCAGGAACTAATATCCAGAGGATCCTTGACTTTGCTCAAGCCTTCCTAGCGGACTTGGAGAGCTACTGGCAGGGCTCTGATCTACCAACCAAGAAGCATATCCAAGCGTTTTTCTTCCCCAATGGTGCAACCATCAATTCGGATGGGCAGATTCGAACCGACATTACACCGCCATTAACAGGTTCGCTAGCCGCTTCTCGTTCTCAATTGTCTCATGTGGTGGGCCACACGCACAGAAGTCTGAACCGTGCGGCTCACAAGCAACATTCTAAGGTTGACTTGATGACACTGTTGAATTTCTTTCGGCAGATTCACTCCGAGTTTGCTCGGTATTACTCTGTAAACGAGAGCGCTTTGAAAGCATAAGCTATGTTGTGGCAAGTGAACGGCTACTCATCAAGACTGGCGAGAAGTCAACAGCTAGCCTGTGGCAAACCCGGATGCTGTGGTTGCTGGGCAGCGAAAGTATCGATGACAGACAAGATCGTGCGGTGCTTGACACGAATCTGAGCAGCCTGTACGATTCTCGCAGCCGAATCGTCCACCAAGGGGATACTGTTGTTGATAGAGCCGATCTTAGCGAGATGAGGACTAGAGCTGCTCACGCCATCTTCGCATTTGTTGAAATGTGGGCACTGGGCAAGACCCAGGAAGAAATTATCAAGAGCCTGGATAACAAGATGAAAGGCATTTAATGACTGCGTGCCTAAATCACGTTCAGTGTCGTCCAGGGGACAAGATCCACGGGGCAAGTGACATGAGTTGACGGACGAGGCGGAAATGTGTTCGTTAACTAGCCGACTTTCGTCGATGGAATCCTTCGTAACAAAAGGTTCGCTCTGCCGACCGACTAACTAGATAGATCAGCGCCCGCAATCCCGGTTGAATTGTTATTCCGCAATTCCTCCATCTCGCGTCAATCCGTTTGCCATTGGTCCGAGTATTACGGCGAAAAATAATGATGCCTTCGTTAGTTTAGTCGAGTGTTTCGATGGAACGCCAAATGACTCTCGGATTCTTGTGAAGGCCTAACTCGTAGGCAGTACTGGTCAATTGAAATACGAACCGCTTCACCACTATGCCGAGCGTGCCTTCTGGCATTGCATCAATCGGCGGGACAGTCCGCCAATCCTTGTCTTTGAGGAGCAATCTTAGATGGGTGGTGGGAATGCCCATCTGTTCTCGAAGAGCAGTTTCGGCGGCAATCCTGGGCGTCTCACCCTCATAGACCAGGCGGCGGACATGGCTGCCGCTCGGATAGCCAGCGTCGTGAAGTAGTATCTGGTGATTGTTCTCGTCGATAATGATTGTCTCGACGGCAGCGAAGACCATGGCCGGAAGTTTCGTCGGAGAGGTGTTGAGCTTATCGATGAATTTGGCATACTCGGTTGCTCTGGGCCGGCCTTGGTGCGGTTGCCACTGTTCCATTTCGAGAATCATATCTTCAACACAAAGTTTCGTCAAGCAGAACTTGTCAGCCGTGTGAAGCTAGACTGTTGTGTGGCTAGATCACGGTAGCTTTCGCAAGGGTGCCGTCTTTTTGGTATGTGAGCAATGGAACTAGCGGATCGAAAATTTAACGGCATTATGCTGAGACTGGTATCTCCATGAATCATTGGCTATCATTCTGGAAGCGACAAAGGTCGCCGGAAAGGAACGAGACGAAACGATCTTACGCTAGTGAGACATTGGTGAACCTCGCCGAATTGGCGGGCGTGGAGATACTACTCGAACCTCGGTTTGGCTGGGCTGGGCGAATCCGTCTGCCTGACGGTCGATTTGTCTACTTCAAGGATACGAACTTCGATCTCAATCCGCTCGGCGCGACTGAGATTGCCCGGGACAAGGACTTCGCCAGCTTCTTCATGGATCAACTCGGCTATCCTGTTATCGAAGGCAAATCGTTTCTCAGCAAAAAGTGGATGAAGATTATCGATTCAGACGAAGGGATCGATGCCGGTTTCCGATACGCCAAGAAACTCGGCTTTCCTGTTATCGTAAAACCGAACAGCGGGAGTCGAGGTGCTCGCGTTGCTAAGGTTTTCAACAAACGCGAGTTTTATTACTTCGCCAAACAATGTGTCAGAGAAGATAGTCGAGTGTTTCTCGTGCAGCGCTTTATTTCCGGCAGAGATTACCGTGTGGTGGTGCTCGATGATGAAGTCATGTCGGTCTACCAGCGTCTGCCGCTAAGTGTCCAGGGCGACGGCCAGTCGACCGTTCGACAGTTGTTGGCGAACAAGCAAGCCTTCTTTCGGGCAATCCAACGCGATACCAAGGTGCCGATGGGCGACGAGCGGATTCCCTATGTTCTGAAACGCCAGGGACTCAGGCTAAACTCGGTGCTCCGAAAGGGCCAAGTCATCTATCTCTTGGATAATGCCAATCTATCGCTCGGCGGTGATGCCGTCGATTGCGGCGACAATATTCACCCGGAATTCAAAGAACTTTGTGTTGACCTGACCCGCAAGATGGGTCTTCGCTACTGCGGCGTCGACTTGATCGTGATCGACGGCGAGATCTCTGATGCACCCCGAAATTACGTCATCATTGAAATCAACGCGGCTCCGGGCATAGACAACTACGCCGCCACTGGTGAAGAACAGGCCCGCATCGTCGAGGCAATGTATTTGCAGGTTCTTATGGCGATGCAGAAGCCCCTCTAGTTTCGGATTAGATGTCAAAACTGAATTGGACCAGATACGCTCGCCCTTTGCCGAAACCGTTTCGGCCCGCCTCGCTATCTACATTCGTTATTACAACGAAGATCGACCCCACTCGTCCCTCGGCTATCGCGTTCCCGCGTCAGCTCTGTCACAATCTAAAGAGGTCTACTTATATAAGACGTTCTTCAAGAATGGGGGCAGACCACACCCCGCACGGTCCAACGAAATCCGCCAAGTCAATGAAAATCCTAACATTTCTCGACACTGCGGTCGTAAGGCGCATTTCGCTTTGGCGATTGTGTACCTGTCCTTCCTTTCGCAAGACCCCACTTGTGCTAAGTCCTGATGGGTACTGCTGGGCTTGCGGGACCAAACAGGTCTGGCTTTCTGCCAAGATCATCAACGATGAGCTGGCTGGGGCCTGGGAAATCAATCGAACAATTCGCGAAGCATTTGATGCAAGAGAGTCGATGTTCTGTCCTAACTGTGGGGCCTCATGCCGTTCACGTTCTTTATCAGAGGCGATATGTCGACTCTATCATAATACGAACTCACTGGAGAATCTAGTCACCACACCAGGGTTTCAAAAACTTAGAGTTGCTGAGATCAACTCCTGCGGTACAATTCACAGATTATTCTCAAGACTGCCCTATCTTTCATATTCCGAGTACAACTCAACCGATCCAGCAATACGGAGTGAAGATTTGCATAATCTTTCTTATTCGGACAGTACTTTCGACCTTGTATTCAGCTCCGATACTCTCGAACACGTGCCCAATCTCGCACGTGCGCTCTCGGAGATTTACCGCATTCTCAAACCTGGTGGACGTCATGTATTCACTATCCCAGTCGTTTGGAACCGCCAGACAAGAACCCGGGCGGTACTCCAAGGAACAATAATCAACCATCTGGAAACCCCGTCTTACCATGGTAACGGGGGGCCGGACTACTTAGTATTCACCGAGTTTGGTGGTGATGCTCCCAAGTTTTTTATGCGCTCAGGTTTTGAAGTTAGGTTGTTTGGAATCAATCTAAGAAACCTTGAGGATCCGAGTGGCGTTTTCGTCGCAACAAGAATGGGAGAGGTGCCATGAAACCAGTCCTTATCAGAACTGCACCGGTATCGTTCATTTTTTCAAATAAGCTAGTTCAGAGACACGGCAGGCATCACGCAACGATCAAGTGATGTGGATTCAAGCCATGTAAGGAAATGCGTCACGTTTGCAATGTTGGAATTCAATTTGGCAAGCCTTTCAAGAAAATACCTTCCTGTTTGAGGATATACGCCGAAGACGCTGCTCCAATACGTATCAGAACGAATCCGGGCTCTCCGTAGCTCGTACGGTGGCAGTGGCTCTCGCAGGGAGCCCTCGGGCGCAAAATCGGCGTTGCTACGAAGTCAATCTCGGATGGGAAACTGGTGTCTACAAACCAGCTCTCGAGGATCTTGAACGACTGTCTCGATTCTTCAACGTCTCCGTCCATTGCGGCGATAATATTCACCCGGAATTCAAAGGACTTTGTGTTGAGCTGACCCGCAAGATGGGTCTTCGCTACTGCGGCGTCGACTTGCTAGTGATCGACGGTGACATTAGCGATGCTCCCCTAGAGTACGTCATCATCGAAATCAACGCGGCTCCCGGCATCGACAACTACGCCGCCACTGGTGAAGAATAGGCACGCAATGTCGAGGCGATGTACCTGCAGGTTCTTATGGCGATGCAGAAGCCCCGCTAAATCTCGGATTACCTTGTCAAGCTAGTGTCAGGGTTTACCTTCAGCCGGCGACCTCTTTATCAGCCGTATATCACTCAAGCTTACGAGCATTTCGCCACATATTGCCTCGGCGTCAACTTGGCCAGTTGTAGGTACATAACGTCTCGGTTCATTGAGGATGATGTAGCACCACTCGCGGTTCTCTGAGTGAGAATCGAACACATGGATTGCGGCGATATAGCACTTTCCGTCCTGCAACTCTACCAGAACCCACTCGCCGTCGCAATACTCCCCTATAAATTCCAGGCTCAATTTCCAATGATAGTAACCCTCTTGTGGGTGCTTGAATAGATGCCATGCACGAGGGAGATTTGCGGCCAATTGTCTTGCCTTGGCTTTTCCGCCGCGGACGCCTGTTCTTTCCAGGTCACGGTCCATCAAGAGTAACGTCCTCCAGAAGCGCCCTGCGCCGTAGCCGATTGCGAAGCTTACCAAGCCATTGACAAGGGCGGCATGCAAGAGGCTCGGTGTAAAGAAGCATTGTGGATAGAGAAGGCCGAGCGGCAAAGACCATATGACCGCCCAGAGGATCGACCAAGAATAGTCATACTTATCGCCGGGGAAGTTGCTGCGAAAGCCATGCAATAGCAAGAAGCCGTTCGCAAGCGGGAGGAGCTTTGAATACAGGTCGCTTAGGTCATCCAAAGGCTTAGGATGGCCATTTATTCTTTACCGCCGGACACGGTCTCATTCGCGCCCGAGGGAGTTGTTTGGGATGTTGACGCCGAAGACGAAGAGTCGGACGGTGATGATGGTGGGGGTTGCGCCGACTGAGGCGCAGGGTCAGGCTTCAGTTGCGTCGGAGGGGCGACACGGGGCAGTTTATTGACACCGAAGGACTCGCCAAGCTCAATCGATCTCTTCTGCGGCGGTCTTTGATCTTGCTTCTTCTCGTCCTTCATGACAGTCGATCATACCCAAATAGCTAACACGCGACTGTCGACAAATGGTTCACAAGTCCATTGCAAGCGGCGGTCCGTGCGGGAGCTGCGCTGGCAAGCCAACTACAGACGACTTTAGTTGTGCCTGATGCCTCTGAGCTCGCCGTTCGCGTCGTAAGTGTAGACTGTGTCGCAGTCATCTATGAACGCACCTTTGAGCAGCCTTCCTGTCCTTCTCTTGCGCGGCCTCGATTGAGCTGGTGGCAGCACCACAATCAGAAAAATATTGGGCTTGGAGCTTGGCAGGATCGCTAATCGTGATTATTGTTGCATAGACTTGTAGTCAGCAATGCGGTCCTACTAATGGTGACTTGGTCGCTAACTACTTCTTTTTCCGTAATGCCGGGACACTTCAGAATGGTACTCAACGCCTACCATGCCGGCGTTGTGGGAGAGCCAGGCTCTCAGGGAGGTTCTACCCACCGGTGGTTCATTCGAGACTAGCAAATTCGCCATCAGCCCGCGAACCTCATCCCAAGTGACGATCGTATCGCGAACGAGCGGCGACATTAGCAGCGAAGCTACGTAAAAGATGCGCGGTGCAACTCTAACAATCCTTGCGCGAGAGCCAACTTTCTTCCTTATGAGTTCCACCAGTTCGAGGAAAGAGTACGTCTCGGGACCGACAGCGTCGGTGACGATCGAGGTGTCATCCCTTTCGCCGTGCTCGTTCATGAGGGCCGCATAATCCTCGACAGCAATTGGCTGGATCTTATAATTGCCGTCGCCGGCGATCAAGAACAAGGGCGAATGCCGAGCCAGCCACGCGATGTTGTTGATCAGTATATCTTCCTTTCCAAAGAACACCGTCGGTCTTAGAATCGAATGAGGAACGCCGACATCCTTGAGCGCAAGTTCGACCCTAGCCTTTCCCCTGTAATAACCGAATGGCGAGTCGAATGACGGATTGGCGATGCTCGTATGAACGATCCGCTGAACGCCAGCAAGCTTCGCCGCCGTGAAGAGGGCGACCGAATTCTCCACCGCGCGCTCGTAGGTCATTTCGCCCCTCGGATAGCGTATCCAGTACGTGTTGTAGAAAGTTTGGGCGCCGCGCATTGCCGAGGCCATTGCATCCACGTCGTCGAAGGTGAAGCGCACCAAATCCAATTGCCCTGTAAATGGGTTCGCGCGGGAGGAGTCGTTGGTAAATCCGGCGACAGTCTTACCACTGACGATTAAGAGCTTAGTCAGGTATTTTCCTGTAAATGAAAGCGGACCGGTTACGACTGCGTCAGCCATAAACCTGCTGTTTCATTTGGATTTCTGGCCCTTCTCGGTCGCATTATCAACGATGACCTTTGCGATCCCCAGGAGTTCGGTCGAATCTAGGTCTTGCGAACACATTTCTACCGCCCTAAGCAGGTCGTGATCGAACTCCGCCCATGCGTACGGACCGGTTTCGGAATACCATATCTCAGTCCCTCTATATTCAACTTTTGGATCGAATTTGCTGCCGGGCCCACCCTCGGTGGTTTCTTCACTCTGGCAAGTTCGATATCGCTTGCCGTTATCCAACTGGTTGGTTACACGCGATGTCCACTCCGGACCGTCTGTTTCGATCTGCATGATCTCAACCTTGAGTTCTTCGCCTTGCCCGACAGCCAACTTGTACGGCAGGCGTGACCGGGCTTCCTCTCGCGTGACCCTGTCAGGGACAATGAAATTGGGGTTGCCGGGTATGTACCATGGGTCTACATCAAGAGCGTCTTCGGGACCTCGTTTCTTCTCGGCGCACCCTGCGCCAATAAGCAAGAAGAGCGTACCGAGAATAATTACCAGAAGTTCAGTGACCATCGAACGCTGCATATTGATTTAGAGTTTAAGCCTCACTCGGTGGCCGCACACGGTATGGTCTATTGGAGGCTCAATGGTGCAAATAATGCGAACGGGGCCAGCACTGTAAGGTGGCGGACCGCCCTCGGGTATCGGCGGAGGAAACGCTGAAGGCGCGCCAACCGGACCTATCGCCGGGGTAGGGCGAATAGCAGGTGGCAGGGGATCATAACCGCACCGTGCAAGCAAGAACTTCTGCGTTCCGGTAGGCTCCCAATGACTATAGCACATCGCATCTCGGAATCCGGAGTATCCGAAACTATTGAAGCAGAAGTTGCTGTACCCGCATGCCTGCATACACGCGCGATGATCAAGCCATATTGACCAGCACGTCCTTCCGGGTGAGCCGAGAGGTCTTTCCTTAAGCGCGCACAGGAGGCAGCCACGCACGCAGTTGGCCTCTTTCGTGATTCCAGTTGCCATACAAAGCCTCCAGGCGTTGCAGGCATACGTCCATCCAGCTTTGCAAAGATCATAGTAATGCCTGCAGTTGACTCTCGATGGCTTGAGTTCCTTCCACGGAAATAAACCCGATGGGTCCACGTGAGTCGCCGGCGAATTGCTCGCATAGCTATAGGCATGAGATGCCGTTGCGTACGAAACCGGATCCCGGCTGGTCCAACGAGCCAACGTGTTGTTCAAATACCGAGCACGAACGTAATTGAGACGGTCCGAATCTTGATAATACCCTAACACACCGACGTACTGGAAAGGTGAGGCGGTGCTTCCCGTTCGAGTTTTGATCTCACCATAGGGCCAATAGGTGAACGTATCAGTCTTAGCCTGGCTGCTATCGAGCAGTGCAACAGTCGAACCGATTGCGTCCGGGAGATAGTCACGAATCGTACCGTTGCGATTCTCCTCAACGATCTCGCCGTCGAACACTGTATAGCGAACTGTCATAGGCATGATTGAACTTCGATCCTACGCTGCCAGAATTCTACCCGACGGACACCGCCGCCCCGGCATCTTAGCGGTAGCTGCTAGTTGAGAATGGTTCAAAGATTCGTCGGCAATGGACCTAGGTATGACTATGATTCGGCATGATTGAATGTCAAAATAGTCCGGTGCCCGCGCCCGAGCCAACGGTCAGGATATTCGTGCTTCATCATTTACAGAGCGCTCTTGATCAGGTACCTCTTCAGTCTGAGTTGGTCCCAATTAACCTCTCAGAACTTGAACTCGGTCCGCTCCAAGACAACCAACTAGGGGAGAGCCGTGCCTTCCTTCGAGACTTTAGCGACGTCACCGAGGAATACGTGGGCTTTGTCAACGCGAGATTCGATCAGAAGTACTTCCAACTTCATACTCGGCTGCACACTCTGGTTCCTACTGTTCGCCGATTTGCTGCCCCGGGATGGGTGCTCGCTCCTTGGCCGGGAGACAATTGGATCGAAGTGACCAACACATATCACCCCTCGATGCTGCCGCTCGTCGGGGAACTGCTCGCCCTCCAGGGCCTTCCCCGGGCTGGCAACCGGACATCAGTGTGGGCAAACGACTTCGTTTGCCACCGCAGTGTGTTTTTCGACTGGCTTCGCTTCTGGAGGTCATCGTTCGACCACTTTTACGCCAAGTACGGCCTGCAATTACCTTTTGCAGGCGAGGGTACGGACCGTAATCGGCAGACGGCATACTTTTTAGAACGCATTACAGCCGCGTATTTTGCCAACCGTCCGGATGTGCGCGTCGTCGGCCTCGAATAGGCTCAAACAAAGGCGAGAGACCTGACGTCTCCGCATGCCCTCTCGACCTCAACAGCGAACGACGAACAACCACTAAGCAAGTCCAGCAAAGCGCCCGCATCGACGTTTCCGTAGTATTCACCCGCTCGCAAAGGGCCGCCATCGATACCGCTGTGCGGAGCGCGCGGTTCCGTGGCCGCCGTCACGATGAGCCCACCGCTGGGGCGGAGCATTCCAAGAGCATTTGCGACCACTCGATGCGGATGTGGCGTATGTTCGAGGGTTTCCAAACAAAGTACGAGATCAACGGGATCGGCGGGTAGCCAGTCTGCGCCGTCCGCAATAATATCGACGCCAGGTCCAGGCAGGACATCTAAGCCCGTATACGTAGTTCCGGGAAAGAGATGTCGGACCGATCCGTTTACGTCACGCGAACCAATTTCGACGACGGTCCGTGGGCTCAACGCCAAGCGTGGGATCGTGCGCTGAACGTACTCGAAGGCTTGAACATGCATGTCCGAGTCTACTTTTGTGACAGAGTTCGATGCTGCCGGCACTTCGGCAGTAGCTATGGAGCGATGCATCGAAACCCGGTTTTTGAATCGCGCAGAGCACCCCGATGCCTTCACCGATGGTCTCATGAGCTCGTTCGCTCCGCTTCTTGGGTAAGACCGCAGCGTTGAAGCTCTCGATTCGTAAGGATCGCGTTTCGAGCCTGACCATGAGGTGACCAGAAAGAAAAGTCGTCTGTATGTGAGTAAACCAGCAATACTGCTAGGAGCATCTCACAACTATCTTGGTATTATGTTAAGTATCTGAAGGTTCGACGTGTACACTCCAAGCACACTCAGCCACTTAACAAGCCCACGAAATCTTGGGTCGGGTCCAGAGCCAACTTATGAGGGTGCGGTTGGCACTCCAGGGGGCGGGCCATACGTAGTCCTAAAGGTATACGTGAGCGAGGGAATCGTTCTTAAGGCAACGTACGAGTGTAACGGTTGCACCGCCACGATTGCTAGTGCGAGCGCCCTCTGTGAATTAATAGTGAACAAGTCGGTGGACGAGGCTATGAACATCCAACCTGAAGACATAAACACCGTATTGGGTGGCTTGCCCGATGGGAAGGGTCACGCACCCGTCATGGCCACCCAAGCTCTACGAAACGCCCTGGTTGGCGGTGAAGGAAAAACTTAGATGGTTGCAGCTCTAGCGTGTTTGCCATATTCCATCCCCTGCCCGTCAGATGGCAATTGCACGCCACTCAATAACGGCGGCTCGTGTCCATTCGGGGCCGCGAGCAGACTGCCAATTGCCGGCCCCGAACTGACCTCCGGCGTGCCAGTAATGCCCGGTGGTGGCGAAACGGACACACTTTCCTGGTGCACTAGCTATACCGTTCTCCAGGAGCCATGACATTGGACAGAACGCCTCGTTTAGCAGTTCATGCCGGAAGCGAAGTCGGTAACCCTTCTCACCATCCGCACCTTCCAATGCCGGATCCAGTCACGGGGGAACTCAAGATTGATCCCGAAATAGTTATCAAGGCCAAGAAGTTCGACCTCGCCATCAGCTTCTTCTATAGCGCGCGTAGCGATGACAACGAGGAGTATGGGCGGGGGAGGTCTGCGAGCTCGAGGGCATATGTTCTTTCGTCCACGGACACCACTCAGGTCGACATTGTTCGTGGGGACTTTTCGCGTAATTCCTTTCAACTCACGAGCGGCGTTTACGTCCCGGTGGGCGGCATCGGCCAAACCACCACCCTAAGCTACGACGCTGTAGCGCAAACCGGGTTTACGGAGTATTTTCCAGACGGAATGAAGCTCGTTTATGGCTATCATGGCGTTTCTTCGGCCACAGTAAGGAAGCACGAGCTTAACAAGGTCGTAGATCCCAGCGGCAACGTCCATACCTACGCCTACAACCCTACCACGCTGCTCAGCACGATTGAGGTGCCAGGCGGGCGCAAAGTAACGTTTAACTACATCGAATCAGCAGGGCCAACTTCTTTGCTGAGTTACGTCGAAGACTGGGGCGGGCGGCGAACAAGCTTCCAGTACGACAGCGATCGTTACATGACGACCATGACGACGCCGCTGGGCTGCATCACACGTTACGGTTATTCGCTCGCCGGTCCAGGGAGTACAACCCTCGTTCACACGATTGAAGATCCGCAAGGGTTTGTTGCGACATACATGTATGACGCGGATAGGCGGGTCGTTTCTCTGGCGGCCGGCTCCGGGATATGGAAATGGAGTTATACAAGCGGCGGCACGAACAACCATATGGAATGGCCGTCAAGTGCGCTGGTCACATTCCAATTTGACGGCACTGGGATGATTACGAAGGAGGAGCGCCCCGAAGGGTTTGTTATTTCCTACACTTATAACAATCGACTCCTTGTCAAGAAAGAGATTCCCGCTGGATTTATTTATAGCGTCACTTACGGATCGCCTCGATCCTTGATATTGGCAAGCGATGACGCGCTTGGCTATCGGACAACGTTCGAATATGACGGCTTCGGCAATCTGACTACACTCACCGACGCAGAGGCAAAAGTTACCACCTACGGATACGACGGGACTGGTTCCACTATGCGGCGCATCCGGGAAACGGATCCACTCGAAAGAGTGAGCTCGTACACGTACGATGCCGCGGGCCAAATGACGGCTTCAACTGATCCGAGAGGAAACACGACGACTTTCGCTTACGATACGTTCGGTAACGTCACGACGATCACATATCCCGACCTAAGCGTTGTCTCAAACACGTACGACATTTTAAATAGGTTGAAGACGGCGACCGATCCCTACACCCCTGGCGCGATCGGCACTCCGCCAAAAACAACTTACGCTTACGATGCCGCAGATCACGTGGTCTCCCAAACGAATCAACTCGGACAGACCACATCTTTCTTGTATGTTGGCTGCCTACTCCAAGCTGAGATTAATCCGCTCAATCAGCGCACAACCTACACTTACGGCCGCTTCGACAACCGGGTCTCAATTACCGATGCGCTGGATAATATCAGCCACTTTCAATACGACAACATGGGGTTCTTAACCACGATGATCGATGCGCTGGGCAATCCGTCATCGATCGTTTACAACGCGGCCAAACAAAAGATTGCGGAGGCGGACGAGCTGGGCAACCGCGTTAATTTCGAGTACGACAATAGCGGACGCTTGCACACTGAAACCAACGCTAGAGGTTTCACGACACTTTACGATTACAACGCCCGGGGCGATCTTACAACCCTAACCGATGCGCTGGGGAATAAGACCACCTATGCTTATGACAGGGTTGGCCGGCAGACTACGATCACCGACGCCCTCGGCCATGCTGATCGCACCGTCTATGACGGGGCCGGGCAGGTTATCAGTCTGGTAGATGCCTTGGGCAATATCACACATTTCAAGTACGATAGCGCCGGCAATAGGACGACGGTTATCGACGCGAACGGAAAAGTTACCACCACGATCTACGAAACAGATTCAAATCGCATCCAAGCAGTTGTTGATGCGCTCGGAAACCGCACTTCCTATATATACGATATCGTCGGCAGGCAAACAGCGATCGTGGACGCACGGATTAACCGAATTTCCTTCTCTTATGATAATGCCAGTCGATTGCGATCACAAAGGGATCAACGCAACAGTGCCACCACGTTTAGCTACGATGCCGCCGGCCGCACGGTGAGCGTCATGGATGCAAAAAGAAACGTCAAAACAATAACTTACGATGCGGTCGGTCGGGCTGTTACCGCCCAGTATGCCGACGGTACGATCCTGACGCTGCAATACGATGCTCTAAGTCAGCGCACCATGATGATCGACTCCGGCGGCACGACGACCTATGCATACGATGCGAGAGGTTACAAAACGCGCGAATCGAGGCCGGGTGGTTATGTCACCACGATGGGATACGACCCGGCGGGCAATCGGACCACGGTCATCGATCCGGATGGCGGCGCATTTAAGTCCAGTTACGATGTAGTTAACCGGCTAGTCTCCTTAGCCAACCCGGATGGAAAGATAACGACCGCTCAGTACGACGTCGCCGGGAGACGAACTGCGCTTCTTTCGGGTCTGGGGTCGAAGCGCGAGTTCAGTTACGACGATGCCAATCGATTAACTGCTCAGATCGAGTTGAATTCGTCGAACGCCCCGTTCGCAACGATCGTGAATGCGTACGATGCAGTGGGCAACCGGACCTCGCAAGTCTTCGACGGCGTTGCAACTACTTGGGTCTACGACGATATCTATCGGCTGACCGGGCAGCTAAAGTCTGGCGAGCGAGGGACGTATGTCTATGACGCCGTTGGCAACATCATAACCAAGGCCGAGGAAGGCTCCTCTGCCATGAACTTCACCTACGACGCGGCGAACCGCATCGTTACCATGACCCAGAGCATCGCGCTCACTACGTTCACCTATGATGCCACCGGCAACTTGACACAAGAGGAGAAGAAGAGCGGCATTCAGCCGAGCGTCTTCACGACGTACGCCTACGACAATGAGAACAGGCTGGTCGTCCTCAAGGAAGCGCCAAACATTGTCAGCACCTATACCTATGATGGTGACGGTCTGAGACGCAGTCTAAGGAAATCAGATGTTCACACGGCCACTACGTTTATTTGGGACGGGGAAGACTATTTAGGGGAGTACTAACCGATGGCGATGAGCGTTCGGTATTCCGTCTTTGATGAAGAGATTGTTGAGGAAAATCGCAACGGCACGATTCGTGATTATCTGCCGGACGCCATTGGATCAACGGTTGCCTTGCTTGATAATAGTCAGGTAAGGATTGACACGTTCACCTACTGGCCATATGGGGAAATCAAATCTCGAACTGGGGCGACGGCGACACCGTTTCAGTTTATGGGATCAGATGGCTTGTATTCCGACGGAGAATCCAACCGCCTTCTAGAAGATAGCTATTACCTTGCCAAATTTGGACGGTGGCTCACGCCGGAGAGCCCATATATATTTGCTGGCAACAACCCGACATCACTATTGCAGCGAGGAGGGTCTGGGACCATCACCAAGCCTGGTCGATCTCCCGGCTCGGAGCGAGCACCCTCGCGCCATCCAAAAACGGGTTCCCCTGCGCCTCCAAGGTCATTCCCCGGGTCTTTCATACTTCGCGGAGGTTTGCTAGTATCTCTTCTATTAGTACCATGCAACTCGCCGACGAGCGAGGACGAGATCATTCAACGGATGAACGATGATTTCAGAGTAAGACCAGAACGCGAGCGGGTCCGGCGCGAATGGGCGAAGAAGCATAGAAAGCGAAAGAAGCGCAAAGATGGTTGTCCGCCGCCGGATCCGCCTGTTGTGAGGGTTGACAGAGGCAATCATTATTTCAAGAAACTAGGGTGTTGTTGCATGGGATTACATACACATATAATAACGTACCATCGTGGACCTCCACCCGAATGTCCGCAACAAGGGAAAGAAGTGGCTGGTACCTGTTATGATGACTGCGTCCCTGGGCCATGTCCGGGCAGAGGTTCTCACTAATGGAAGGTGAAGCTCTGCTGGGCTTTTCCGCGCGGTTGCATCCCGGGATGCCTGGCGCCGTCGCTCTGGCGGAGGAACTTCTAACCGATAGGGTGCCGGTCACAACGGATCGAAATATCTGGGAGGACCTCTTTTGGGATGAGGCGAGATTGCCTATCCCCATACCCGAATGGAACGGGCCTAACACTTACCTTTGGGAAGATTTGACCACGCTCATCGAGTTCGCGTCTCAGGCGGTCGAGCATTTGCGAACAAGGGTTTGGATTGTCGGTTTCTCCGTAGTCCTAGATAATGGCTGGCGGCTGGGCAGCGAATGTCAAGGCCAAACGGCTGGAGTCGAGTCGAAAGTGCTCGGAGCCGTTTCGCCGCATGGGCCGGTTGCACCACTGTACTTGAACTCGAGTAATCCGGTTCAGGCCTCGCCGGATTGGGACCTACTAGGACACGACGTAGCCGATTCCTTCCAGTACAGCGCGATCGTGAATATGGGCATTGACTTGAAAACTGCCTGTAATATCGACCAATTGGCGCTGCTCAACAAACACTTGTTGTTCGATTCATACGATCAAGCTGCAAAGTTTCGTAAATGCGCTGACAAACTAGCACCGGCTCATGCCCCGTTTCTGGTGTATAGAGCTTATCTTATTCGAGAAGTGTCCTGCGAGGGCTGCGCAGATGCATTGGTCAGCTAGCGCACTGTATGCGTCCAGATGCTTCATGAACATCGGACGGTTCAAGCGGCAACTGGTCATGTGGTCACAACTCTTTATCTGGCGCGGCGGAGACTACTTAGAGAATACTAATCGATGGCAATGAAGGTCCGGTATACCGTCTTTGACGGAGAGATTGTTGAGGAAAATCGCAACGGCACGATTCGTGATTATCTGCCAGACGCGATAGGTTCAACCGTTGCATTGCTCGACAGTAGTCAGGCTAAGACCGACACGTTTTCCTATTGGCCCTATGGGGAGATCAAGGCCCGAACAGGTTCAACTTCAACGGCCTTTTGTTATGTAGGTGCCCGAGGATATTTTTCGGATAACGGGAAGCGCATTTATGTCCGTGCTCGATACTTGAATCCAGTGATTGGTTCTTGGTTAACAATCGATCCGCTTTGGCCAAGTAGGCGGCGGTACACCTATTGCGAAGACAGTCCGACAAGCCGTATCGATCCGAGCGGGAAACAACCGTGGCCAAACCTTAGAGCCACTGAGAAAAGCTGTGAGGTCTACCTGAAAGCGTGCCATGAGGGCTACACTTATGCGTGCAATGCATGGAAACTTTGTCTGGCCACAGGCGATTCTAGCCAGGCTCAATGTGTACGCGGTTGCCTGCGATGCGCATTCAAGGAGCGGCCTCTTTCGAGCGCTAGTTGTTGGGACATCTTTATAGATCATGCACTATGTATGAAGGCGTGCGGATTCAGGAATCCGTGTTTCAGCGCAGGTGGTTTTGCCGCATTTAGGCAGATGTGTGAATCTGATTACCAGCCAGGATTCTGGGTGACTGCGGCTCTATTGCTCTGCGGCTACCACCCGATTCCCACGCTGCCAGCGGGTACTAGCCCCGGGGGCAGGAAAACACCTACGGGTAAGAAGCCAGATGCTCTTGTCCCAAAACAATTTAGCTTGTGCGATCTCCGCTATGCGAGGGCGACCTTCACAATTTGTGGCAAGACTGTCACACTTGAGGCAATTGGCTAGGTGGACAATCTATGAACCCAGTAAAATGCTGCAACCTATTGGTGATGATTGGTACCGTGTGGCTGTGTTCCGCATGTAGCCGTTCGCCTGATCAGTCAGCACCACAGCACGTTGTTGGAGTACGAGCGTTGAAATTTGATCCATGGCACACTCCAGATGATATGAATGACCCCGACCAGGTAGTCACAGTAATCGCTAGAGGAAGTAGCGGTTCATTGGGGCTGCCCTTCATATTGGCGGAGGGTCCCGGCGATGAGATCGTTATCGAATATAAGAAATTTTTACGCAACACGCGCATTACGTACAGAATGAAATCTGGAGAATTGTATCGTATCGTGCAGAACGAGTTCATTGCGGAGAACCAGTCTGATCCTGCTGATCGGATTAACCCAATCGCGACTTATCGGGGAAATGAACTCCGCGGCCTTGATAAATCGGAGGGACTGGCTCCTTGGTCCGCCGTGTGGTGGGACCAGGCTAAGCTAGACGAAGTAGAGATTGCTTCCGAGACGATTTCGATGACCGCCCTTGTTAAGATTGCTGAGACAATAATAGACAACGCTAAGTAGTGAGTATTCTAGTATCACAAACTCGTGGTCCAGGAAGTGGGCCGCTGATAAGTTGGACTTCAATGACGAATAAGCACATTCTTGCGAAAGTGGCTGCATGAGCACGCAGGCGAAGTCGGCAATGCATACCATTCAGAGCTTGCCAGGCACTATGTAGGATTAAGTTCTCCCCGGCGCCCATGACGCTCCGAGCGGCAGCTGCTCATGTTCATCGCGGTGGTCTGCCCCCAGAATCGGAAGACAAGATAAGAGTAGTCTTTCTCCTTGGAGGAAGCTATGAAAAAATCGAAGTACGGTGAGGAGCAGATCGAGGTGAGCGAGCAACAAGATTGGGTTCTCCATGAGTAATTGCACAGGGCGTAGCGCGCGTGAATACGACCGATTACTTTTATGGCTTGCGGTTTTTCATGCCGCCATGTACGGCGCCCTCTTGGTTTTTGGCTTTCAACGGGTGCCCGTGTATTTTAACTTGCCGTCGCTCGTCATCTTTCTTATCGTCGGCGCCTGGGCATTCAGATCGGCCGAGGGCAGATCCTGGAGTGAGATTGCAAAGCTTGGATTCGTCACGCGTCGCGTGATCGACGTTGGCGCTGCGTCGCTAGCGCCGATGTTGGTGCACGAGCCCCGTTTGAGCTACCTCGGGTGGGCTGCCTTGGTCCTGCCCACAATCTTGTTCTGCGTACAAGTCGTGGCGATAGCTCGTCCAGGCAGCAACTCGTGGACTTGGCGTGTTTACCTATGACTAATACACGTGCGCCCGTTCTCGGCGGCGCCATGACCTATCAGTGGGCTAACTTTGTCGTTTCGCAAGTCAGTCTCTTGTCTTTCCTGATCGCTTGTCCTACAGCTGTCATCCCGTTTCTAGTGATCCTGTTTCTAGTGATCGATGTAGCCTGGATTATCGTTCTAAGGCAAATGGGCGCGGGTAGCGTTGCTGCTTACGGTTTCGCGCGCTTCGTCCTCGCGCTGCAACTCGTTCTCTTCATCATCGCGCCTTTCGTAGACATGGCAATCGTGTACTACCTGACAAGAATCGGCACAACGATTTCTAACGACGTTGACCTAGGTAGGGTTACTCTGCTCTCCTTCGTGGGCCTGATTGGTCTGTCATCGTTCATCGTCGCCTTTATCACCATTAGGCGACCTCAAGTTGAAGCGCATTTTGGCTTCCGATGCCCTAAGTGCAACGCCAAAAATGATCCTGAATGGGCTCGGCACGAGCGCAGTTTCAAATGCAACAAGTGCGGTAATAAATGGGGGGATCCCGCGCCCCCCATGCACGAACCTGTGGTTGCACCATCGATTCCCCAGGACGTGACCACAGTTGCAGGGGGCCCACCATGGAAATGCCGGTGCGGCTTCGTGAATCCAGGCACAGCCGTGCGATGTTCGAAGTGTCGGCGCGCCCCCAACGCGATCATTTGAAAACGCGTTGCCTTCCTTCATGGGATCAAGGCCGAAGTATGAATTTGTAGCCTTCAAAGAATTGGAAGGATTCGCGGGGGACGTGACTCAAGGAGACCTCCATCGCAATCACATTTTCCGGAGATGTACCTTCCCAAAGGTCGACAACCTCCAATTCGTTGCCTGAGGCCACAATACGGGCGAAGACGTCGTAAGCAGCCAGAGTCGATTCGATATCATCAGCGTCCTCTGGTGACCAAGCCTCTGGAACCCCAAATTCAAAGTCGCTTCCGGCCGCGAGGTGTCTGAAGTGACAGCTGCAGCCCCCGTATCGGCCCAGCAGATGCCACCGGTATCGATTGCCCGGAAATCCGACCTTGATTTCCTTATCTAGACTGGGGTCAGACTGAAAACAAAAGAGGCTTGATGGCAGGGCAGCGAGATCCTCCGGGCTCGTAGTCGAGATGTAAATGGAGTGGCACACCGCCTTTGATTATCCCGCATTGCTCAACTCATTTCACGCCTCTTCATGCTCGAGCGAGCCCGCGCAGCATTGGTGCGTCCGAACATCGCGCTGAACCCTGGCACACGAACCCAGCTTCACTCGGCCCACCCTGCCGTTGGTACGCAAGCGCGGCGAACGGCCTGCGGTTGGACCACCGACCTAGCAATTGATGAAGAAGTTCTGGAGACGATCCGCCCTTCGGGCGCAAGGTCGGTGACTATGCCAAGACGCTCAAGGCCTGGCGGCTGATCCAGTCGCTCGCGCGCGACCTGCGGCCCCCTGAAGGTCGAGAGAGCAAGCCCCCCAAGTTCGCCGCATGGCGATAAATTATCATGTCAGGTTCAACCGTTGGCAGCCGTTTTACGATTTCCTAGCGACGTATCGGCTAAGGTAGAGGCACTTGAAAGTAATTATGCGATTTCTTTTTCCGGTAACCCTAGGATCATTGGCGTTGCTGTCGTGCAGTGGGCAGGTGCCAGCAGGGAAGCCTTCGACATTGGATACATATAGCTCGGTTGTGAAGCGGGTACGCGAAACCTATGCAACTTGCAAATCATATCGCGACAGAGCCACCTTCACGTGGTTCTTGCCGCCACGCCAGGGCACCTTCGCGACAGCGTTCCAGCGAGAGCCTCGTTTGTTTAGGTTCGACAACTGGTATCGCCTCTATTCACCAGAGGAGGACCACGACTTTATTCTCTCAGTTTCTGGAAAGACGAACTTCTACAAGGGTGATAGTTCAGCAGGTCGTCCGAATGAAGCTTCGGCGATTGGCATCGTTGGTCCAACGACAGGTTTTTTCGGATCGTCCATCCCAGAGCTACTATTGCCAGATGTATTTAAGAAAGATCCCTTCGCCTATTTGCAAAAGCCGACTCTTGATGCCAGCGTGCTCATCGGAGAAGACTGTTACATCATCAAAGGCGAGCAAGAAGAGATTGTGAAAGATTCGGCTCCTCCGGAGACGTGGGCTATTTGGGTCAGGAAAAGGGATTATCTCATCATTCGTATGGATTTTGACACAAGTTCCGTGACGATCCGGCCCGAACTGAATCCGGCCATCGATTCCAAGGTGTTTTCGCGCGACGACGATGGCAGGTGATCTAGCAAGCGATGGCAATGAGCGTTCGGTACACGGTGTTCGACGGCCAGATCGTACGCAGCCGCGATGAAGTGGGCTGAGATTGGGGATTGCGAACAGGTACTACGGCACCGCCGCCCCGGCGATAGGTATCTCTCTCCCGTTCTCCTCATCGAAGCAGTAGATCACCTCAAACACATCGATTAGCTTGTTCTCACTGTCGAAATTCGCAACTATTTCATGCTGCGGAATAAATAGAGAAAGAAACCCTCGCTTCGAGACCTGAAAACGTCCATTTGCCATGTTGATCGGCGCACCAACTCCTGATCTCTTGCGAAACTCGTCTATGTGCATGCCAACGTAGGATTGTGTTTGCAATTCGAGTGTTGACACGCTCTGATTTATGCCGACCCCGTACCGTAGCGTTAAGACTATTCCGATGGACGCTAAAGTGAGATGTGTCAATGCCGATAAGAGCACGACGCGAACTGCCGATTTCAATTTACCCGCCCACGATTCATCGAGGTGATCACGTTACCTATCCACATATTTGGGTTTGACTCCAGGATCTAGGACCTGGAGCCAATCTCGGTTCTTGATGGCGGGCAACTCCTGCTCCCGCAAATTACAGTCGAGAGGCGGAGGATCACTAGGTCCACTTCGCGCGATTCCTGCCGACGTACCTGGCATGATTTTGAGGGTACCCGAGTTCATAGTGTCACTAGTCCCGGACGTGAAGGCCGTGGTGTGGCGGGCCCCTATGCTTCGTCTTTCCATTACATGAAGACTCCGAAAAGGGCCGCATTCGTGAAGGAATACCTATTCGATCTAAACGCAACCCGGGCGGCGATTCGGGCCGGCTACAGCGAAAGGACAGCGCGTCAACAGGGCGCGGCGTTGTTGTCAAAAGTTGACATTGCCGCCGAAGTCGCACGGGCTCTCGGAATCACGATTCGGGTTTCCACAGATTGCGCGGCCTTGCAGAACTCGGCGTACCTTCGGCAAGCGGCGATCATGCTCTCGGGCTTGACACCTTCCGCAATTCGAGCATTCCAGCGTCGCAGAGTCTCAGGCTTCGAACGTCCGCCAGCCCGTTTTGGATAGCTCTCCCAGAACCCTCGGCCCAGCAAATCTGCGGCGCTCGTCACTTGCACTCAAATAGAAGCCCTCGGTGATCTGTTGAGCACCGCTGCGTATGCTATTAATGCGTAGCAGGAGTCCAACAATCAGCCCGCCGAATATAATCGCCGCTAACATGAAGACAGTTT
>JACDEQ010000232.1 GCA_013816225.1 Armatimonadota bacterium
CATCGGCACGGGCGAGTAACGCCGGGGACACTTCGAGGCCAAGCGTCTTGGCGGTCTTGAGATTTATGATCAGCTCGAACCTCGTCGGTGTTTGAACGGGTAGGTCGGCCGGATTTGCTCCCTTGAGAATTCGATCCACGTAAGAGGCATTGCCAAATAGCGAGATTATCCGCTCCGTAGGATATGAGGCCCCCACGGTCGACGAAGTACCGGTATGGATAGATTGCGGGTAACTTGTTCTGCGCCGCCGACGCGATAACTGTTGCAAGATGCACCGTCGAAAGTGGCGTCGCGGGAACAACGAGACCACCATTCGCTCGCTGCGCAAATAGCTTGATGCCGCGCGAAATTGTGTCGGCGTCACGAATGTCAATCGAAGTCAGCTCCATGCATAACGAGCCTGCCGCCATTTGAATAGAAGCCGCCTGCCCAATCGACTGATGAAAGTTCGCCGATAGAAAGAAATTACCTTACCGACCCGACGGCGCCTTACGCAATCTCGGCAAGCGAGGCGACCGTGACCCTAACTTTAAGAAGAGCAGCTGCGAGCTCACTCTGCGTGAATGGCTTTCGGATGATATCGAAATCATCACGACGAGCATCTAGATCAGGCAAGAAGTGTCCTGGAAAACCCGAGGTCGTCAAAATGGCGATGTCAGGTCGTCGACGCCGGATCTCCGCGGCCAATTCGTATCCATTCATGCCCCCGGGCATCAAGATGTCGGTGAACAGCAAGCTGATTTCCGAATCGCGCTCAAAGATAGCTATCGCTTCGGCGCCCGTTCCTGCCGTGCATGCCGCGTAACCGAGTGCTTCGACAAGCTGCAGATGGAGTTCCCGAAGCTCGTTATCGTCCTCGACGATCAGAATTTTGGTGTGTCCAGGTGGAAGCGGCTCGACCGTCTCCACAAAGCTGGCTCCGCTGGCATGCACCGGCTCCGTCCAAGGAAGATATAACCGCACCGCCGTTCCCGTATCGACTTTGCTCTCGATTGTGATGTGTCCGCCGGACTGGCGGGCGAAGCCATAGACCTGGCTCAGCCCCAATCCCGAGCCCTTGCCGACTTCCTTGGTCGTGAAGAAGGGTTCAAAAACGCGCGAAAGGACCTCCTGTGGCATGCCGCTTCCGGTATCACTTAGTGTGATTGCGACATATTTTCCTGGTGCTATCTCGCCGAGTGCTGCAGCAGCAGCGGTATCCAAGGTCATATTTTCCGTCGCAATCCTGACGCTGCCGCCGTTGCGGATCGCGTCCCGGGCATTGATCGCAAGATTCAGGATCGCCGACTCCAACTGGTTCGGGTCCACCCGGCATGACCAGAGGCCCTCAACCAGATCGAAATGAACCTCGATCTCCGATCCCACGGCGCGGCGAACCAGCATCTCGATTTCGGGCAGCAGGTCGTTGATGCAGACCGACTCGGGCGACAAGCTCTGGATGCGAGAGAAAGCGAGAAGCTGTTGCGTCAGCTTCGCCCCGCGCCGCACTGCGAGCAGAACCTGCTCGAGCCTGCTGACCATCTGTTCGTCCGTGACGCGACGTCGGATGAGGTCCAGATTGCCGCTTATAATCATCAGAAGGTTGTTGAAGTCGTGAGCAAGGCCGCCCGTAAGCTGCCCGACGACTTCCATCTTTTGAGCCTGGTGCAGCAGCGCTTCGGTGCGTTCGCGCTCCGCAATCTGGTCCGCAAGGCGGAGCCCGGCCTCGGCTAGTTGTTGAGTGCTCTGTCGAAGCGGACGCAGATCCGTTACCACTCCGCAAACGATCCGAGCATCGGAATCATCCGGTAGGGGAGATAGCGAGAGATTTACCGGAACCTCGGTCCGTCCAGCCGTTACCATCGTGACGATCGCTCTGCCGCCGTCAGAGCAATTAAGTAGGCCCTCAAACAGCGGAATGTCGGTTTGAATCAGGAATTCATTGAATGGTTTTCCGCTTATCTGTCCCGCGCTTCGTTCCAACAACGCCGCAAAAGCCTCGTTGCAATACAATACCAGGCCTTCGTTTGATAACGTGACCGCGCCTTCCTTCATTTGTTCTATAAGGAGCCGGTACGGTCGATCGGCGTTTGTTATGGTATAAATTTGCTGGCCAGAAGGGCCTCCGACGATGACCGCATCGACGCCACCCCCGCGGATGACGTCGAGCGCTTCTTCCGCTTCCATGAGCCGTCCGCGCAGGTCCTCGATCTCGGCGCGATGATCCGTTTCCAGCAAAGCCCCCTGCCCCGTTCTTGGACGGTCAGTCACGCTTTACCTCGGTCGGATCCGAACGGCTCCGCAGATCAAGACCAACAAGCACCCTCTCAGTGTTGGACAGATCGCCAATAATGCGACGTAAGGGATGAGGAAGCTCCTTGATCAACGTGGGCGCTGCAACGATTTGCTGCTCCTCACAGGCTTCCGGATGCTGATAGATGTCGATGACCTCCAAGGTGTAGTGCTCGGCGAGGTGTTCGGCGCATATCCGACGCATGTTTTCGATGGCAGTAACGGACCTGGGGGTCTGGCCGGTTACATAAAGACGCAATACGTAATCTTTCTTTGCGCCCGGCCCGGGCCCGCTGCCATTATCGGTCATCGTGTTTTTCCTTGGGGCTTTGTTCCGCCCTGCGCTTTTGAAGCTGACTTCTGTTTCCCGTTTGTCGGGCTTTTTCCTGTCAGGCGTTTCCCGCCAGTTTCTTCGCGTTTCTTTCGTTGGGTCGCTTGCGCATGACGTCGCGCTGAACCCACCAATACCCCTCCAATGGACCGATATACATCGAGCAACTGGATGCCGTTCTTGGTAATCTGATATTCGCGGATCTGGTTTGAGTGATTCATGCCGCGGGATTTCAAAACATAAAGGCCGCGATTACGCTCACCGTCTGCCTCGAGGGCGCCGAGCGACACCCAGGTGTCGATCAGCGATGGAATACCTTGGTCGCCGCCGCCGATGTGCTCATCTTCCGAAGTCAACCTGGTCATCACGGCCGTGATACCCTTGGTCTTTAAGATGTCGACCATTCGTAACAGGCAACTATGGACCTCCGACTCCGAACCTCGGAACGCAGAAATGGGATCGATGATAGTGGTGGACGGTTTGAATTCATCGAGGTCACGGTTCATTCGCGCCAGGTGCATTTCAAAACCGTACAGCGTCGGCCGCGCGGCTTCGAAGCGCAACAGCCCGGAATCCAAGTGCTTCTGCAGATCAATGCCGACGGAAAGAACGTTCCGAACGATCTGGCCCGGCGATTCCTCGAACGCGAAATAGAGGCAACGCTCTCCTCGCTCGCAGGTCGCGTTCGCAAAATGTGATCCAAAGATAGTCTTGCCTGATCCTGAGGCGCCCGAAATCAGGATACTTGAGCCTTTGTAGTAGCCCCCGGCCCCCAGCATGCTGTCCAGGCCGGGGATACCAGTTGGCACAGGTTCGCTGGATGTTTGATGACGAAGACCGGCGGACGTGATGGGAAGAACGCTGATACCCTTGTGATCGATCAGAAACGGGTATTCGTTGGTGCCATGGGTCGAGCCGCGATACTTCACGACGCGCAGAAGCCTGGTCGTGATCTGGTTCTGTACCCGGTTATCCAGGAGAATGACGCAGTCGGAGACATATTCTTCCAGCCCGTGGCGGGTCAGGTGACCTTCGCCGCGTTCACCGGTGATGATTGCGGTGACGTTTTTCTCTTTTAGCCACGTAAACAGACGACGCAGTTCGCTTCGCAAGATCGTGGAATCGGAGAGCCCCGCGAACAGGTTTTCAATCGTATCGAGCACAACCCGTTTGGCCCCGATCTTGTCGATCGCATGGCCAAGCCGCACAAACAATCCTTCAAGGTCGTATTCGCCGCTTTCTTCATTTTCGCCGCGTTCAATCTTCACATGATCAATGAGTAGTTTCTTCGAAGCAATCAGAGCGCTCAGATTGTATCCAAGCGACTTAACATTATCAGAAATGTCCTGTGGACGTTCCTCGAAAGTCATGAGCACTCCCGGTTCGGCGAACCGGAGCGAGCCCTCGACCAAGAACGTCACGCCGAAAAGCGTTTTCCCGCATCCTGCTGTCCCGCAAA
>JACDEQ010000233.1 GCA_013816225.1 Armatimonadota bacterium
GTCTTGACGTCGGAAACGCCCTTTAGCTGGTCGGGCATGAAGAACGCGGCCCAGGCAAGGAACTCGTCGCTATTGATCTTCTTGGCGACCTCGGCGATGCCGCCGGGGCCCTCGGTGTATTCCTTGGACGAATTGGTGTATTCCCAGACCGTCTTCCCGTCGGTCATGGTCATGCCGTTCGGGTACTCGACCTTCAGCATTCCCGGCTTCGAGTACGAGAGCCGGTAGTTCTCAGGCGCGGCGGGGATCCTTTGGACGGTGAATTCGACCGTCAGCGACTTCGCGCCGGTCAGCGAAGCCACATGTTTCGCCAGCATTTGCGGCCCCGTGTTCACCTGGGCGAACAGGGTGGCGATACCGGCTAAAGCTATGATGCTCATTCGGAACCTCCTATAAGGCTGTGCAGACTGCAGTCCTGCATTCGATTAGATTATACCGCCCCGGAGGTCGCAGTTTTAGCAAGCCTCCTGCCGTGGCCCTTGGCTAGTTAAAGCTGCGCCCTCCATTTGTTTTGCAGTTGCCGTCATATGCTTGTGACTCCGCAGAAACTGCTCGCCATGTTCCTAGCCGTTTATGCGCTCTTGGCGATCAGCTACATCCACGAAACCCCCTACCGCAAGTCGGGCTGCCTCCTCACCCGTTTTTCCAATGAGCGGCAGCAGGACATCGGCGCGCCCGACGAGCGGCAGCACACGAACTACATCCGCCACCTCGCAAAGGAAAGGGCGTTTCCGGTTTTTCGGCCAGGCTCGGTGGACCTTTACGAGACCTACCAATCGCATCAGCCTCCGCTCTACTACCTCCTGGCAACTCCGATCGAGATGGCGGTATCCGGCAACGAAACAGCCGAGAAATGGGGTCTGCGTCTTCTCAACGTCTTTTTGGGGGGATTGGTGATTCTCGGCATCTATTGGGGAATCAAGCGTTTCACCGGGAACGAACACGTGGCGCTGTTCTCCGCCGGGTTCACCGGCCTCCTGCCGATGTTCCTGGCGCTGAGCGCGGCGGTGACCAACGATATGCTGCTTTTCGTTCTGGTTGTCGCGTCGATGAATGTCATCGCGGTGGGTTGGGATAAGGGCTGGAGCCTGCGGCAATGTCTGCTCGCGGGGCTGGTGCTCGGCCTCGGCCTGCTGACGAAGTCCACCGCGGTCCTTCTCTTCCCGGTGCTCCTAACCGCGTTCTTGCTGCGAAAGGACAAGAGGCCGGCCCTTTGGCACGCGGCCGCCACGTTCGCCCTCGCGATCCTTATCGCCTTGCCATGGCTGATCCGCAACCAACAACTCTATGGCGATCCGTTGGCAATTGGCGCGTTCCAGCAGGCTTCGGTGGGCAACCTTCCCTATGCGGAAGCCGTCACAAGGGCCGGCGGAACGCTTTCATACTGGTTCTCATACGTCTTCGTGCTCGGGCTGCAGGGCTTCTGGGGTGTGTTCGGTTATTTCGACGTCTTCATGCCGCCTCCGGTCTATTGGGTTCTCGGATTCATTGGCCTCGCCGCGCTCGTCGGGTTCCTCCTGCGCTGGAGCAAGGCGGACGCAGGCGAGAAGCAGGTCCACTGGCTCACGCTCGCGCTGATCGCGTGCGTGTCGGCCGGGTTTATCAGCTACAACCTGTCCTACTTCCAGGCGCAGGGCCGCTACCTTTACCCGGCGATTTTCGCGCTTGCCTCCCTCGCGGGATTCGGAGTCTGGGGTCTCGCGGGAGGAAATGTGAGAAGGTTTTGGACCTTCGGCGGCGCATGGCTGGGCCTCTTGTTTGTTCTCGACATGTATGTCGCCCAATGGCTGCTGCCCATTGCTTTCAGCGCGATGGAGAACTGCCAGTAGGCTGCCGACCATAATATCTCGTGGCCAACACATTCGGGCAGGTGTTTCGAGCAACGACATGGGGTGAGTCGCATGGCGGCGCTACGGGAGCGGTGGTCGACGGGTGCCCGTCCATGGTCGAACTCAGCGAGGCCGATATTCAGCCCGATTTGGACCGACGGCGTCCCGGGCAGAGCAAAATCGTTACTCAACGCAAAGAGACCGACACGGTGCAGATTCTAAGCGGAGTCTTCGAAGGCAAAACGCTGGGGACGCCGATTAGCCTGTTTATTCCCAACGAGGACACGCGGTCGGACGATTACCGCGACATTGAGAAGAACTACCGGCCCAGCCACGCGGACTACACCTACGAGGCGAAGTACGGAATACGCAACTGGCAGGGCGGCGGCCGAAGCAGCGCGCGTGAGACCGCCGGACGCGTGGCGGCTGCGGCTATTGCAAAGAAGCTGCTTCGCGAGCGGCACGCCGTCGAAATCGTCGCCTGGGTGAGCAAGGTCGGCTCGATCGTCGCCGAATGCGACGTGGAAACCGTCTCCCTGGAGCAGGTCGAGGCGACGCCGATTCGGTGTCCCGATCCCGAGATTGCCGCGCGAATGATCGAGGCCGTGGAAGCCATTCGCAAGGAGGGCAACTCGCTCGGGGGGGTAGTTACTTGCGCGATTCGAGGCTGTCCGCCCGGTTGGGGCGACCCGGTCTTCGACAAGTTCGAGGCGGAGCTCGCCAAGGCGATGCTTAGCCTGCCCGCCAGCAAGGGCTTCGAGATCGGATCCGGATTCGCCGGCACCGACATGACGGGCCTCGAGCACAACGACGAGTTCTACATGGACAGCCGCGGGAGGGTGCGGACCCGTACCAATCGAAGCGGCGGGGTTCAGGGCGGAATCACCAACGGCGAGAACGTGTACTTCCGCGTGGCGTTCAAACCCACGGCCACCGTGATGCGCGACCAGGCAACCGTGAACACCTCCGGCGAGGATGCAACCATCAAGGGCCGCGGCCGACACGATCCGTGCGTCCTGCCCAGGGCTGTGCCGATGGTGGAGGCTATGGCTGCTTTGGTGACGGCTGATCGGGCGCTGGTTCAGGCCGCAACCTCGTGGAGGGCGCCGAATTAGCTAACCATCCGTCAGAACCCGATCTAATAGATTCCACGACTTCGCTCGGGATGAGATCTGGCTCGCTAAAGCTGCGACCTCCCAAAGTATCCCTTAAGCAGCGCGCGCTCCCTCTCCGTTCGGCACCGGGTACTGCGGGCTCAAAATGGACCGGAGTTTCTTCGCATCTGGTACCATTTTGTCCTCCCGCCCTCGTGGTGAAATTGGTAAACACGCTAGTTTCAGGTACTAGTGCCCGCAAGGGCTTGGCAGTTCGAGTCTGCCCGAGGGCACCACTTCTTTTAGACTGTGGACCGCAGACTGTAGACTGGCGGTCGCCGACTGTCGATTGTCGAACGAATTGAATTCCTTCCGCGGGCGAATCGATCGATGGATGGCGACGCTTCGACCAGCTATAAAAACCAGCCATCAGGTCGTCACAGCTCCGCCCTCCGTTTGGGACGATATCTCAGTCTGAAGTCTCCTGTCGTCCCTCTGGTACCCTCCTCTCCATGCCGCAGATAGCCGACCTGTTTCTGCAGCTTTTCATCATTTTTGCGGCGGCGCAAGTAGGCGCGGAGGTTGCAGCGCGTCTCAAATTGCCATCCGTCGTCGGCGAAATCGGAGCGGGGATGTTGGTTGGACCGAGCGTGCTGGGGTGGATTCCGATCAAGGACGGCCACGCGCCCGTGCCATTCGAAATGCTCGCGGAAATCGGGGTCGTGTTTCTCATGTTCAGCGTCGGCCTCGAGACGCGGCTGGGCGAACTGCGGCGCATCGGCAGGCTGGCGACGGTCGTTGCCTTGTTCGGGGTCATAGTTCCATTCGGCTTCGGAATCGCGTGGGCGAGCACGCAAACACCTGAAGTTGCGAAGCAAGCCTTCATTTCGACGGCGTTCGTGGCCACGTCGGTCGCAATCACCGCGCGCGTCCTAGCGGATTTGAATGCCCTCGGCCGACGAGAGGCCAAGGTCATCCTGGCGGCCGCCGTGCTCGACGACATCCTCGCAATGCTGCTCCTGGGAGCGGTCGCCGCCTTCCAGCCGCCCGCGACTCAAACCGGCTCGTTCGCCTTGAGGCTGGCGATACTCGCCCTAGAGGCCCTCGCTTTCGTAGTCGCCCTGAC